>CAYGNV010000079.1:0-9832 GCA_964351355.1 uncultured Smithella sp. | reverse complement strand
TGAAGGACGTTCAGGGCAAGGCATTTATTATTTACTGGTCATGGGATGCAGAAGAAAAGAATGTCCGTTGGAATCGCCTGGCTAAACTGATCAAATAACGGCGGGGGATCATAATATGAACACGTTAGTACGGAGTGCCGGGCAGCGAATCCATAAAAATCTGGCTATTTATTTCATCTACAAATGAGCAACTTTCAACTTGGGATTTAGGTGCGGATTGTCACTCGAACTGTGGTATCAAACATTGCTAATGAGAGAGGAAAATATTCGACTCCACGCAAACCTTTTTGGGGACGCCACTAAAAGAAATTCTTTTTCGGTCATCTCGCTCCATATAATGATCAAGGACATCTTTTACTGCACGCGTTAATTCCGTACGATTTACAGTGCGGAAAAGATGATTATGAATGATATGCTTGAAGATATCTTGTTCCCAATCGGATAGTGAACATACTTGTTCCCACCATCTGTTGGTAGAACCATCACCTTCATGTTTATATCGATGAATAATATAAGATTCGGGCATGAGCAGAATTTTATGAAACTCCTCATGATCTTTACCGAAAGCCTTTAAGAAATAATCCCGTTTGGTGCCAACAACTCCACGCGTCCTCAACAAGACACATTGAATCGTTCGAAGGTACTTCGCATTCCAATGTTCACCTATGTTGCCAGGTGTCTTTGAAAGACGATTCTTGCTCTGCAAGTCCACATATCTCATGGGAAAGGAAAAGATCTGCAATTTAAGCTCCTCGTTGAGATCAAGGTTGATCTTCAACCGGTCGTAAAAATCGTTAGGGTGATCATGAAAGTTATAGAGAATATAATTTGACAGGTGGTCAAGACCGTATTTGGCCGCCAACCTAACCTTTTCTTCGTACAGGCTACGGAGGCCAATATGGTCAAACGCAATTCGAATAGGACGAATTGCGATCTCACTCAATAAAGCAATTTTTTCTTCTGTAAGCAAACGCGCATCCAACCCCTGGTTGAAGTCAATGTAGCGTTTCACTGTGCTTGTTCGTCCTGATTTATTCTGATATGTATAGGTTGATCCTTTTCCAAATCCCAATGCCTTGATATCTTTTATAATATCTTTGAATCTTTCCGATGCTAGAACATTGTTGTCCAATAAGATCAAATCACGTTTTTCACCATACAACTCTTCGATGAGGTGTATCTGTCGGCGGAGTGGTAGATAGCCATTAAATTCTGGTTCTATTCGATGAACCGCACAAAATTCGCAACCATTCGGGCATCCACGAGTTGCATATCCAATATAGCAATTTTTCAGCTCATAAGTATAATTCGCTTCGTCGAGAATGCTGTAGTCAGGTGTTAGTGTATCAATTCTGAGCTTATTGCCATGGTCTAGAATACCAGGAGTATCCAGCAGTCCTGATATAACAGTAGCACCTGTTTCCCATTCCAGGTCATCATGAAGCAGAGTCGCCAAAACTCCCCCCACTAGAACATCTGATCGTCGGGGGACACTGTCTTGATAATACTTAATCGCTTTTACAGTTTCCCGCCAATAATAGGTAAAGAGAGAACTCACATACACTCGGTCCCAGCGCTCTACACGCTTTTCGGGAATGCATCCTTTCACAAAGACGACGCGGTCGTTCAATCGCTTGTGATATGCCGCAATCTTCATTAACCCCAGTGGGGGGTATTTACTCTTATATGATGGCTCAACCAATAATATATTTCGCATCAGTTATCCAAAGGCTCCGATTCAGTCTGCTCAAAGATAAAGTGGACAAATTGTTTTGGAAGTTCCTTGCAGCAAGGGGGGTCGAGTTGTGGGTCAGAACCATTAGAAATTGGAAGCAAGTAATCCTTCAAGAATTCCTCAATCAGGATGTGAATACCGGCGTTGGCATAGCCTTCAATGACAGCGAGCAGATCCTTGTCTTCTGAAACTTTTGTATAGTCGAACTCGTTCTGTTCCAATATCATGGCATAATAGCAAGCCCATTCTGGTGGGGTAATCGTACTTGACCAGAAGCGGTCATCACGCTTTTTGATTTGTATTGACTTTTTTTTCTGGTAGCCCAGACATGCACAGACAAAGAACAATTCATGAAAATCTCCAACAGTACCGCTGCTCTTCATGTTGTTGTAAAGCTCTTTAAAATGGACATCAGTGGCAACGCGAATTTTTCCATCCATCTTCATTAGTATTCCTCCTCGTCACGAAGAATAGCCAGGGCAGAATTGATATCCTGTTCTACAATCGTTGTATTGCCATCAAGTGTTGGGCGTAAAATATAGAACTTCCCCCATTTGCCGCTGGTTTTCAATAGTTGCGCTTCCTGGCGACGGAACTCGGTATCCGTTGCCAGGAGAATCCATTGGGATGCAAACGTAGGTACATGATTTATAAGGTTCTGGCGATGCTCAAATGATAACCTGCCAAATGGTGTATCCATAAACAATGGAATTTCGATTTGACCTCCTCTCGAAGCAGCCCGAGCCAGGGCGGCAATGAATGCAATCGACATGATTTGTCGTTGCCCCGCAGAGATGTTTGCGAGAAAGGGCTTCTTATACCGATCCAACACCTGCAATGAATAATCATTGTTGACGACTATAGTCCTTAGATTTTCCCTTCCTTCTTTATCTAACAGTTTTGCGAAGAGTTCTGTGGCCGACTGCCCTATTAACTGTTTTATCTCACGCGTAAATTGATCATAGACATCCTTAAGTGCATCCTGCGTGTCACGTGCTAACATAGACCGTCTTGATAATTCATCATTCCTTCCAACTTTCAGACGCTCCTCTTTGAGTAATGCTCGTAAACGTTCCTCCTCCTGCTTGAGCCGTTCCAACTGAGTCTGTGCATTGCGAGCATTAGCCTCGAGCGTAATAATGCCATCCTGAAGTTTCTTGCGATGTTCGTCCAATTTTGTGGCATCCTGCCGTTCTGACGTGCCGATCTGATTGCTCACGTTCTCAAGGCTACGATTGATATTAGCTATTGTACTTCGAATATTTCCGTATTGCTGTAAGCGCTTTTCGACCAGGTCCGCATCGTCACTGAAGTGATTACGTACTTCGCTCAGGTATCGCCAAAGATTGAGCGCCGCATCCTGGGTAGTAACGTCACTTGTGCGTTTTTGCCAATCAAGAATGTGTGAATGGGCTGCCGGATCTTTAAGAACATCTCTACCGCAGATGCATTCATCATCAGTGAGGATTCGTTCAATCAAATCACGGCGAATTTCAGACGGAATTTCTCCCTTTTGTTTTTGACGTTCTATATGCTCGAAGACGGTAATGATGGTAGGAGCCAAAATAAGCGATGAAGCTTTACAGACAAGACTATGCATCTCTTTAAGTGTGTTGTCCGCCAGCTGCTCCTGTTCCTTTAATTCCTGTTCCAATATTTTACGTCGATCAAGCAAATGGCGTATCTCATTAAATTTTTTAAGTTCATTGTCAGTCTTATCAATCTCTTGCCGCGCAAGGCGCATTTCATCCGCCAGACTATCGAGCCTCCCACGTAATTGAGTCTGCTCCTCTTCATTATCGCTAAGGCGCTTGAGGAGCCGCGAAAGTTCTTCATGCGATGAATTGGATAATTCTCTTTCAAGAGCCTTGGAAACGCGCCCTACCGCCCTTATCGCTGTCTCAAGTGCATCAACATTGAGCAGGTTCCGAATACCGGCACTGATTTCCCGGCGCTGTTCAATGCTAGCGCGGGTTAAACGTTCAATCTTCTCACCATCGAACAAGAAATAATCCTTGACACGCCGATCAAGGATGCTGTCAATAACGGCATCAATTTCCGTGGTCGGAACGGCCTGGGTGTTCCCATCACTCGTGATTACAAAAAGGCGTTTTTCATCTTCTTCTTCAATTATCCGTTTTCCATCCTGCATCCCCAATATGGCTCTACGCAAACGATAAGACTGCCCCAGGTGAGCGAATTCCAACTCGACAGATGTACGCACCGGCACTTCAGTATCTGCCTCAAGTGCTGATACATTTACGAGTTGTAATTCTTCCCGTGGGACATCTCCATCCTGGCTCAGGCGACGTTCGCCGAAGAGACAAAACATGATGGCTCTAAACAACCCTGTCTTGCCACGACCGTTCTCGCCAAAGACGACTGTCACATTGTGGTGAGGTAGTGATGGAACCCAAAATTCAATCTCTTGCCTTCCACGAAATTGACGGAAGTTCTCCACTATCATCTTATGCAATATCATAAGCCATTATCCTCCTGTTGCTTGGAGAGCTTCCGCACAATGGCCTGGAGTTGCTCAGCAACTGCTGTTTCTGGGTATGATTCTGATAACCTAATTGCCTGAATTGCCAATTCGCGTACATCAGCGGGATATGTGTTGAGCTTTTCAATTATCAACGCATTTACGTCAGGTAACAGGGTTTTTTCTACATCATTCATATGCACTCCAATCCCATCGTTTTAGTGTATGATAAACATCCCAGGGTTTCTCATCGAGTAGATTCAGCATTTCGAATCGGTCAAGAATATCCCGTATTACTGCCCGTGCGCTGAATTGGTTCATAGCAGAGGACGCAAACTCAACAAATCTTGGCATTTCACGTTGAAGTATTCCCACGTCGGAACCAAGCTTCAATGCTAAGCGGTCGGTCGGCGGCACAACTATAAAATCATAGATAACTGCCAAGGTCTTCCCCGGCGCCCGGCGGAGAATTCTCCCGCGACGCTGGACAAACTCGCGTGGGTTTGTACTGCTGGCGAGAATGAATGCGGTCCTTGTAGAAGGCACATCGATTCCTTCATCAAGGCACTTTATAGCAATAAGCACTTGAATGTCGCCAGTATTAAACAGGGCCAGGAGTTTTTCTCGATCCGATAAATTTACATCATGAACAAACTCATGGCAACGTAACCCAAGGGCCGCAACGGACTGCAATACTTTACGATGTTCCCCTGGCGCACAATAGACCAGAATGCCGGCCAGCTCTTCAGCGCGTTGTCGATAGTCCTCCTGCATACGACTTAGCAAATGAAGCAATGCCGGCAGTTTTTGTTGCGCCGACGAAATAATCCGTGCGCGCTGTAAAAGTAGTCTTTGCAGGCGGTCACGCAATTCGGGATCATGTTCCGCCAAGGTTGAGATTACAATAATTTTTTGTGTTAACTCATCGTACTGGTCGGACTCTGACTCCGTTAGATTAATCAATTGAGGATAGTATTCATAAGGCGTAAGGAATTTCCCGATTGCTTGATCTATCGAAAATTCAAAACAGGTTGAACCGAAATAACTAAAAAGAGTATTGGTCCCTTCATCATCAAACCAGCGGCGTGGCGTAGCGGACAATCCGAGTCGCAGACCAGCTTTTTCTGTCATCGCTTTACGTAAATGCGATGCGCCAAGGCCATGCGCTTCATCACCTATTAGCAAAGTATCACTCTCTGGAAGACGACGAATCGCCGCAGCAAATCTGTCTGTCGCGGCTGTTTTATGAACGGCAAGAACACAGAGGTAGCTTTTAACACCGATGTTGAAATCCTGAATAGCCGATTTCACTGCAATCTGCCATCTACCATGTTCGCCACTACAGAGAATGGGATCAAACCCGAACTGCTGGCAGTTTCTTTCCCATTGTTGGAGCAGGTGCAAGTAAGGAACGAGTATAAGCAGAGCCAGACGGCCATTATCTCTATAGATAGAGCTTGCAGCCGCCAATGAGGCAATTGTTTTGCCTGTCCCGGTGGCCATTTCAAAGACTCCACGACAACCCGCTTCGCGCCATTTTTGAATAGCAATCTCTTGGTAATCGTGAAGTTTCACAGGGCAACCTGGAGACGATGCGCCACCATATAACGAATTAGGGCTGCTATATGGTGCTTCTGATGAAACCCGCAACTTTATAAATTTCTCTCTGATGGCCTCGGGAATATGACACACACGGAATTGTTTATTTTGATTATTCCATAAGGCTTCAAGTCGCTTTTGGTGCATCTCAACATATGGAGATTGGCCGGAGTCCCATGATTTAAAAACAGAAAAGGCTTCACCGTTCAAGGATGCCTTAATGGAATCGTTCAGCGATCCATGAATCGCTACCCTGTCACCAGCACTATCCACAAAAATACCGATCTTGTCGTGATAATCTCCGGCGGACATCCGGTCACGCGGTAGTGCAAAACGAAACTCAAGAGTCCCATCGGCAACCATCCAAGCAAGTGCGTTACGCGTATCATTTTCCAGTGTTTTGGCAATATCTTCGATATTCCGTGTAAGGATTTCACGGAGTGCGGCGTCAAACCGCGCAGCTTCGCCAAACTTGAGAGCTTCCCAGTCCGCCCCTTCAAGGATCGGAGAAATAACAATCCTTGCAAAACCGCCGCCCTTCACAAACGCAGACATGCCCTGCCCAGCAAGACGCAACCACCCAGAGGTAAAAAACCCTACGCCACGCAGGTAATCTCTTGCATGAGAGAGCAATGGTACTTGCAGGTCACGAATTAAGTCATAGTATTCGCTGTCATAGACCGGTAACAATTCAAGCTCTTTTAGCACGATCGCGTAACTCCGCTAATTGGACAACATTGCCATCAATGACAACGCGACTGTCTGCCCCCAACATCATGAGTGTCAGGTCCTTTTTCAAGATACCCGCTTCCCGCATGTCAGCAACCAAAACATTGATATTTGCAGCACCATCGTAGTCGTTGCTAAGCACATAATATAGAAGGTCATCAAGAGTTTCGATACCGCACGAGTTTGGGATCGAAACGAAAGCATTGCGCTGTGAACCGAGGATACGATATTTTCCTTCGCGTGAGAGCAGTTCTCCAACAAGAGTTGGTGTCCAAAGAAAATGATCGGGAAGCACTGGCAATTGATTATGCCGATAATCATAGAAATGCGAAATGAGGCCGAAAGGTTTTCCGGCACTGTCTCGATTGGAGAGATAATGGGTTGCCAATAATTCCAATGCTGCCTGATTGCTCCCTGTCCACCCGAGATTCTCGATGTGCACAATAACTCCGTCACTGTAACGCAGGACATCTTTGTAAGTGTATACCACATTATGGACGCTATTTTGCTTATATCCTAGATCATCAACAAAATGCTGATATAACTCAGAAAAGCTACAAGGTTCTGCTTTGTCGAGAATGTAGTTGATGATTTCCGTAGCTACACCGGCTGCACGGCCACCCTCTTCTACGGCACCAAAGAAGCGGATACGGGGATAACGAGAAAGATCGTATTCGTCAGAGTAGAAAAATTGAATTATAGAAAACAGAAGCATAGGGGATGTAATTCCCATCAGTTTACAGGTAATTTTTTTATCGTTAAATACCTTAATCATTGATATGTGGCCTGATGAACTGATGAGGGTCCTAAGATGGTCAATAATAGG
The DNA here is from genome assembly GCA_964351355.1 of uncultured Smithella sp. Lineage (GTDB taxonomy): Bacteria > Desulfobacterota > Syntrophia > Syntrophales > Smithellaceae > UBA8904. The sequence goes on along the minus strand of CAYGNV010000079.1, from coordinate 2,461 downwards.
AGTTAGGCCGTCTTTCTGTAAAACTATCTGTTGTATATGCACGTACTCGCCTCGGTTCACGCGTAGAATATTTGGAGTATTTGGTAAATGACTGGCCATAAATAAAGCTTCGTTAACACAAAGCTGTTCTAGGGCATATTTTCTGATCTGCTCCAATTTCACGATACCTTCCTGGTCCAACACAAATTTTTCTAATACAAGTGACACTGGCAGGCGTTGCGCGACATTCCCGCTTCGCATAACATAAGGGTAGTCTGGATACCTTAATGCAGGATTGTTGGATTCCCGAAGGCAGGAATACAGCGCGCTCTCACTAGGAATATTTTCCTTCACTAAGTTGTTCTTGTATTGCTCAAAAATCCCGCTAACTGACAGGTATGGGATGGCTCCACCAAGTCTGCATATTATGTCGTGCTCTATCTTTGCTATTGCGCCAAATGGGATTGAAACGTGACCGCGATGAATATATGTTCCCCGATCCCAGAGAAGAAGGTCTGGTGAACGCTCGATATAAGCGTAGATATTCCGCTCAGGTATTTTCTCATCTTCAGGTAGGTCTTTATTAACTGCCGCGTGCACTTCTGTAAAATGCATTGGCCTGCCAGCTTTGTAAAGGATTGTTTCGACAAGTAGAGTCCGTTTCTTCCCATATTTAAGCGCCCATGCGTATTGGGTATAGAGCGCAAGTTCATCTGCCAATATCTCTTCTATAGCATCATCAAGAAAATGCAGATAACCTTTTGAGAACTGGACAATTGAAGAAGCTTTGTCGCAACAAGCTTTGCTTCTACAGAATTCCATAATCTTGACAATAGCGACATCAAATGGCAAAACCCCATCTGGCTGATTTTCAACATATATTGCAATCGCTGGTCGGATTGCTTGGCATCTCACACATTGATGTTTAGGCATGATTACACGAATCGGGAGACTCCAAACAACCTCGTATTGTGGCGACAAATCGATCAGAGAGGCAAGTTCTGCGTCAGAGGGAAGATTTCGCCATCCCCAGCGTTTTCCCAAGGCGTTAGCAATTTCACGTACGCAGCACACACCACCCCTGGGAATAAGAACATCATCGACCGCATGCCAAAACCTATCCAAACGACTAAGGGCTTTCGGTTTTTGAAGTTTTGAGATATGTTTTTCTTCAATCTGCCGGACACGTTCACGGGTAATTTTTTCACGATCCCCCAACTCTTCAAGCGTCCATTTCCGCCCATCGAGCAATCCCAAGCGCCCCTTCAAAATCCGACCTTCACGCTCGCGCTTCACCAGATTCCACAGGAACTCATCTATGAGTTTTGCAAAATTTCCATATGTTTCTATTGGTATGCCCTTTGATAGGGTCTTCATTAATTCTAACCCTTGCTCTTTGAGATACAAAACTTGCCGTATGGTTTTTAATCCTTGCATTGAAAACCCTAAGCGAGTGACAATATTGCTCTCGGACAATAAGGTAAGATTCTCCCATATCATCGTTTTGATTTCGCCATTTATAGCGGTGCCCATAGAGTTTTGTGATAGCCGCAGCTCGGTGATTACTATGGGTGGTATACCAGTAAAAATAGGATCATCTGATAAAGCACCAACTGATATTGTCATTTGAGACCGGTCAGTAAAGCCCAATATTGACGCTATGTGATTAAGGATGCATGAAAATGCTTCCTCGCTTATAGCCGATTGCAGCAGATAACCAACAGCAACATGGAGCAGAACGTCGGCCGGATCATCTGGGAAAAGTGCAATCACTCGGAGTCGATTAAGATCGTGTTGAGGAATTTCAAGACTGCTTATGCTACCTTGGGTTTCATCGTTTAAATAATCATACTGTTGCGATACTATTTGGAATATTTCCGGGAGCGTGCGAGATAAAAGACTCGAATTCAAAGAATTAGTAAGGAATGTATTTTTCAAGGTTGGAGAGGACGGCACCATGTGGATGGGATGCAGACTACCATAATCTGTAGCATCTTTAATCTGAATACCCTTATTGTGCGCTGCAATATTAATTGAAATTTCAGTATCCATAAGTCCTTGATTATATATCGTTGAACTATAAGACGGTCGGCCTTGCTTGTCAATGAAATATAGACCACAAAATATGAGATGTGGTGTCGATGTTTGCAGTGTGTGAATTGCGTTTATTGCGAATTGAAATCATGCATTTTCATCACGGTTTACGTTTTGTTTGTTACAGGAAGACGTGCTCAAGCGCGATTCTTAATGGGGTTGCCTCTATATCAAACTAAAAAGCCGACCGGAAATTAATTCCAGCCGGCTTTTTCATTCTTACCTTCGGCCTTCGGTCTCGTGTCCCCTTCAGGGGATCAGTCTTCAGCCTTTTTTTACTTTCTCCCGTAACCAATCGCCTTGGCCGATTCCGCAATGGCCGGCAGAACCGCTGGATCGTCGATGGTGGATGGAACAATATAATCCTTGCCGTCCACGATTTTGCGCA
>CAYGNV010000078.1:5897-9871 GCA_964351355.1 uncultured Smithella sp. | reverse complement strand
CGGGCAAGGAGTGATATGATCGGTATTTCCAAATTATATTGCGGGGCGGTGGAGCCCTCCGATGTGCTGCGCTACAACCGGAACTCCGGAAAGCTTCCTTCGCACCTGTTGCAATTTTCGGCGGACAAAAAACCAGTGGTGGTCTGGAACATGACGCGCCGCTGCAATTTGAAATGTATTCACTGCTATTCCAATTCCGCCGACATCGACTATCCCGATGAGCTGACAACTGAGGAAGGCAAAAAGCTCATTGATGATCTGGCAGGTTTCGGCGCGCCGGTGATTTTATTTTCCGGCGGCGAACCGCTGCTCAGGCAGGACCTGCTGGAACTGGCGCAGTATACGACGAGCAAGGGCATGCGTGCGGTCATTTCCACCAACGGCACGCTCATTACCAAAGAAATCGCGGTCAAACTCCAAAAGATTGATCTTTCCTATGTTGGCGTAAGCCTTGACGGTCTGGAAAAAACGCATGACCGATTCCGGGGGAAGAAGGGCGCGTTTACTGCGGCAATCAACGGCATAAGAAATTGCCGTGAAGCGGGCATCAAAGTCGGTATCCGCTTCACAGTTAATAAACATAATCTGGCCGATGTGCCGGATATGTTCGATCTGCTTAGAGATGAAGAAATTGAACGGTTGTGTTTTTATCACCTGGTTTACACCGGCCGCGGCTCTAAGTTGCGCGAGGAGGATTTAACCCACGAAGAAACGCGAAAGCTTATTGATCTGATCGCGGCCAAAACCAGACGAATGTTTAACGATGGCCTGTCGCCGGAAATTCTCACGGTGGATAATCATGCCGACGGGCCGTACCTCTATTTAAAAATGAAAGAAGAAGACCCGGCGCGGGCCAAAGAAGTGCTGGAGCTTCTGGAAATGAATGAGGGCAACAGCTCCGGCCACGGCATCGGCTGTGTCAGTTGGGACGGCGAAGTGTATGCCGACCAGTTCTGGCGTAATCAGCCGCTGGGTAATATAAGGCAAAAACCGTTCAGCGGGATATGGATGGATGAAAAAAATGAGCTGCTGATGAAGTTGAAGGACAAGAAAAAGCATGTTCACGGGCGCTGTGCCGCTTGCGCGTGGCTTACGGTCTGCGGCGGCAATTTCCGGGCGCGGGCGGAATCGGCGGGCGATGTCTGGGGGCCGGATCCCGCCTGCTATTTAACGGATGAAGAAATATCCAAGAAGGAGGACTAGTTTATGCAATTTCCTGAATACCGGGGGCGTCGATTGAGAAAAAATGAAAATTTGAGGCGTCTGGTTCGCGAAACAAAATTGAGCGTGGATGATCTGGTCTATCCGCTGTTTGCGGTTTCTGGCAAGAGCGTGAAAAAACCGATTAATTCGATGCCCGGCCAGTTTCAACTGTCGGTGGATTATATCGCCAAAGAAGCGCGTGAGGCTTTTGATCTGGGCATTCCGGCGGTGCTGCTCTTCGGCATTCCGGCCAGGAAGGATGAATCAGCAACCGGCGCTTTTGCCAAAGACGGCATCGTGCAGCAGGCGGTTAAACGAATAAAAAATGAAGTTCCCGAAATGCTTGTGATCACAGATGTCTGCCTCTGCGAATACACCAGTCATGGCCATTGTGGAATCCTGGAAAAAGGTCAGGTGCAAAACGACATGACCCTGGAAGTCTTGGCGGAAACAGCCCTGTCACAGGTCAAAGCGGGTGCGGACATGGTTGCGCCTTCGGCCATGATGGACGGGCAGATTGCTGCTCTCCGGGAGACGCTCGATGAGAACGCACTGGAAGATATTCCCATCATGGCGTATTCCGCAAAATACGCGTCGTCGTTTTACGGACCTTTCCGGGAGGCAGCCGAAAGCGCGCCGCAGTTCGGCGACCGCAAATCCTATCAGATGGACCCGGCCAATGCTGATGAGGCTATTCGGGAAATAGCGCTGGATGTCTCGGAAGGGGCGGACATCATCATGGTCAAGCCCGCGCTCGCTTATCTTGATGTCATCTATCGCGCCAGGCAGGAATTTGATCTGCCACTGGCCGCCTATAACGTCAGCGGTGAATATTCGATCATTAAAGCTGCCGCGCAGCTGGGCTGGCTGGATGAAGAAAAAGCCATGCTGGAAAGCCTCACCGCCATCAAAAGGGCCGGTGCGGACATTATCATTACCTACTGGGCGAAACAACTCGCGCAGGTGCTGAACAAATAATTTTGCCGGAGGATCAAAACAGTATGGATCGCGAGATAGGCAATCATCGCTGATGACAATTTCCACTGACAACAAAGTACGCATGATCGCGTGGGAAGTGACGCGCAGTTGCAATCTGAACTGTGTCCACTGCCGTGCTGCGTCTCACTGCGGGCCTTATCCGGGGGAATTGTCCACGGAAAAATGTCTGCGGCTCATTGGCGATATCGCGAAAGATTCTCAACCGGTCATTATTCTGACCGGCGGCGAGCCTCTATTGCGGCCGGATATTTTTGAGATTGCCGCTTATGGAACCCGTAAGGGTTTACGCATGGTCATGGCGACCAACGGCACGCTTGTGGATGAGCCGACCGCGCAAAAGATGATCAGCAGCGGGATCCAGCGTGTCAGCATCAGTATCGACGGCAAAGACGCAGAAAGCCACGATGCTTTTCGTGGCGAGCCCGGCGCGTTTGAAGGCGCAATGCGGGGCATTGAAGCGATGAAGTCCGTGGGGATGGAGTTCCAAATCAACACGACGATCACCACGGCCAATCTGCACCAGATCAAAGATATTCATGCTCTGGCGCTGAAGATAGGTGCGGCGGCGCATCATATTTTTCTTTTGGTGCCGACAGGCCGGGGCAAGGATTTGGCCCGGCAGGCCATCACCGCCGCCGATTATGAAGAAACACTGATGTGGTTTCACCAGGAAAGCCTGGCTTGTGCAATACAACTCAAAGCCACCTGCGCGCCGCACTACTTCCGTATTATGCGACAGAACAGGGTAAAAGGAGCATCGCCTGCGAAAAAAATGGGCGGCCACTTTCATGAGTCCACCCGGGGGTGTCTGGGTGGCATCACGTTTTGCTTTATTTCCCATATAGGCCAGGTACAGCCTTGTGGCTATCTGGAGCTTGATTGCGGCAATGTGCAAAAACAGAGCTTCGGCGGGATATGGGAAAACGCCGAAGTGTTTAGCAACCTGCGCGATTACGGGAAATACGGCGGCAAGTGCGGCCGCTGCGAGTTTATCAACGTCTGCGGCGGCTGCCGCGCGCGGGCGTACGAAGCGACAGGGGACTACTTATCCGAGGAGCCGCTGTGTTTGTATGAGCCGAAATAATATGGATGCAATCGATAAAAAAATACTCAATATTCTGCAGAAAGAATTTCCGCTTGAGGAACGGCCGTTTTTGATTGTTGCCGGGCGGTGCGGGGTCAGCGAGGACGAAGCGCTTGCCCGTATTCGGAAGATGAAGGATGAAGGGATTATTCGCCGCATTGGAGCGGTGTTTGACGGGATAAAGCTCGGGCGCGTGAGCACCTTGTGCGCCGCGCGCGTGCCGGAAGATAAAATAGACATCTTTGTTCAGACCGTAAACGCCAATAAAGGTGTCACACATAATTACCGTCGCAATCACGAATACAATATCTGGTTTACCGCGAGCGCCGGGACCGCCGACGAACTCGCGGCCTTTCTCAAAGATGTCAAGGAAAAAACCGGCGTAACGGATATTCTGGATATGCGGGCGGTCAGGACGTTTAAGATTGATGCCTCCTTCGATATGTAAATTGCCAATATTGCTTCGACCGTACAGAGAAGTCTTGAAATAAGAAAAGGAAGACGAAAAATGGAACCGATGAACATTAATTTTACAGCCATGCCGCAGACGGCGGTGAAGGTCGTCACAAACCCCGCTGGTTTTTTTCGGGGAATGCCTAAAACCGGCGGATTTCTGGAGCCGCTTGTTTTTGTCGTCATCATGGGTTTCATTGCCGGTATCATTCAGGCGATACTGGGTTTCATCGGT
>CAYGNV010000078.1:0-5797 GCA_964351355.1 uncultured Smithella sp. | reverse complement strand
TGCTGGCCCTGGTGGACGGCAGCAATTATATTTACCGCGCCTACTACGGCATTCCCGCGCTGACCAACTCCAAGGGCTTTCCCACTAACGCCATCTACGGGTTTACCACCATGCTCATGAAGCTCTTGCGTGACCTCACGCCGGACTATGTTGTTGTGACGTTTGATCTCAAGGGTCCGACCACGCGCCACGGGGAGTTTGGGGAGTATAAAGCGACGCGCAAACCCATGCCCGATGATCTGATTCCTCAGATTCCGTCCATCAAAGATGTTGTCCGGGGCTTTTCGATTTGTCTCTTGGAAAAACAGGGTGTTGAGGCCGACGATTTGATCGGCGCGCTCACCGTTCGGGCGGGCGAAAAAGGATGGCGCACGGCCATCATCTCCGGCGACAAAGATCTGATGCAACTGGTTTCCGACTCTGTCACGATGGTCGATACGATGAAAGACAAAATCTACGACGTCGCGGCGGTGAAAGAGAAATTCGGCGTCGGCCCCGACAAGGTGGTGGAAATTCTGGGGTTGATGGGTGATACGTCCGACAACATTCCGGGCGTGCCGGGCATCGGCCCGAAAACGGCGCATCGCCTCATTGAAGAATATGGTTCGGTAGAAGCGGTTATTGAAAACGCAGAGAGACTGCATAATGTGAAGCTGCGCGAGAGTTTCCGCAAACATGCCGAACAGGCCAGGCTCAGCCGTCAATTGGCACTGATTCGCACAGACGTGGACATTGATTTTGACCTTCATGATGCAGCGCGCAAGGAACCGGACAACGAATTATTGACCAGGCTCTTCAGCGAATTTGAATTTTCCTCATTGCTACAACAAATTAAAACGAACGCCATCAAGCCGATTAAAGATGGTAGCGTTATTGCAGATAGCGCAAAACTATCGGAACTGGTTATCAGATTGCAAAGCAGCGCTGAAATCGCCTGCGAAATCATTTGGGAGAAAAATCCTCCGCAGGAGTTAATCGGTTTAAGCATCAACACTGGCGGTGAAGTATTGTACATTCCGCTTGGTCATACCAATGCTCAAATGCAGTTAACGACAAAAGACGTTTTTTCCGCATTGGCGACTGTCTTTGCGAATCCCGGCATTAAAAAATATGCTTACGATTTAAAAACGGCGCTCGTCGCCCTGCAGAATCTTGACATTCAGGCGGGCGTTGATTTGCAGTTAGCCGCTTATCTGCTCAATCCGGCCAGGCACTCCTATGAGCTCGATGAAGTCGCCTGGGAATATCTGTGCGAGCGAATTCCCGCGCCCAACGATGTGGCGGGTGGCAAGGGAAAGACTTATCCGCTGGCGCTGGTACCCGTGGATAAGATGGCCGCCTATGCGGGACAGCGAACCGACGCAATTCTGACGCTTGCTCCGGCTCTGAAAAGAAAGCTCGCAGAGGCAGGCGCGACTTCACTCTACAACGACGTGGAAATGCCGCTGCTGTTTACGCTGGCCGCGATGGAGAAAAAAGGCGTGTTGGTGGATACCGTCCTTTTGAAGCAGATGTCCGAGGAGCTGGGTCAATTACTGTCTTTCTCCGAAGAAAAGATTCATCGTCTGGCCGGAGAAAAATTCAACATCAACTCCCCCAAACAGTTACAGACGATTCTTTTTGAAAAGCTCAACCTTCCCAAGGGCAAAAAAACAAAAGAAGGATATTCCACGGATGTGGATGTGTTGAGCGACTTGGCCCGAAGCCACGAGCTACCCGCCGAGATTCTAGCTTACCGCAGCCTTGCTAAGCTCAAATCCACGTATGTGGATGCGCTGCCCGCTTTGATTCATCCGCAAACCGGCAGGATTCACACATCCTACAACCAGACCGTGACGGCCACAGGCAGGCTCTCCAGCAGCAATCCCAATTTGCAGAATATTCCCATTCGGACACGGGAGGGAAAAAGAATCCGCCAGGCCTTTATTGCCGAGCCCGATTGCGTTTTGATATCCGCCGATTATTCGCAAATTGAGCTCAGAGTGCTGGCGCACCTGTCCCAAGACGAATCGCTGCTGGAGGCCTTCGCCTCCGATGAAGATATTCACAGCCGCACCGCCTCCGATATTTTCGGCGTCTTTCCGCAAATGGTCAACTCCGATATGCGCCGGCAGGCCAAAGTCATCAACTTCGGCGTTCTTTACGGTATGAGCGCGTTCGGTTTGGCCAGGGAACTGGGCGTTCCGCAGAAAACCGCGCAGGCCTACATTGACGGCTACTTTGCCCGTTATAAAAAAGTCCGCACCTATCTGGATGGCATTTTAGACGGCGCAAGACGCGACGGTTATGTCTGCACACTCTTGAACCGACGCCGTTATCTGCCGGAATTAAAAAGTCAGATTCCTTCCGTGCGCCAGTTTGCCGAACGCATGGCCATTAACGCGCCCATCCAGGGTTCCGCAGCGGATTTGATCAAAGTGGCGATGGTCAACATTGATCATCTGCTTTCGAAGAAAAAACTTTCCGCCTGCCTGATCATGCAGGTGCATGACGAGTTGGTTGTCGAAGCGCCGGTCAAAGAAAAAGAAGAAGTCATGCAACTGGTCAAAAAAGAAATGGAAGAAGTCATCAAACTTAAAGTGCCGTTAAAAGTGGAGATTGCAGCCGGGGCAAACTGGGACGAAGCCCATTAGAAAAAGGTGCAAGGCTTAAGGCTGAAGGAAAAGTCGGACAGCATTTTTGAGCAGCCTTGAAACATTATTCCCTCTCCCTTCAGGGGAGAGGGTTAGGGTGGGGGTGAGGTTTGATTTTCTCATTGTCATTGCCGGGCTTGACCCGGCAATCCAGTCTGATAAAATATCACTTGAAATTCAAGTAAGTATCGCTTATTCATAACTTATAAAGATATGATGATCAATCAGGTGAAAGTATCGATGCAAAAGACAGTTGATTATTGGTTCGAAGAAAGTACCGAGGCTTTGAAGGTCGCTGAGCATCTTTTCGAAAAGACAGACTATTCTTATTCATTGTTCTTTGGTCACCTTGCTGTGGAAAAAATACTCAAGGCAATTTATGTTCAGGAAAAAAGAGAGCATGCTCCGCAGATCCATAACCTGGTCAGACTTGCCCAACAAGCCGGTATTTCATTAAACGCCGAACAAATAGATTCACTCAATAAAATTACCGCTTTTAATCTGGAATCAAGATATCCTGATGAGAAACGAAGCTTTCGTATTAAATGCACCGAACAATTCACATTAATGGAGTTAATCAAAATCCGGGAGATTTTACAATGGCTCAAATCGACGATGAAGTCTTAGGTAAAGTCCAGGCATTTATCAAAAAACTAAAAGAAAACGGCCTAGCCGTTGAGTCCGCTTATCTATTTGGTTCATATGCCGTCAATCGCGCGGGTCGCTGGAGTGATATTGATGTGGCTGTTGTGTCGCCGGACTTTTCCGCTGACCGTTTTGCTGAGCGTCTTCGCCTGATGAAACTATCCACGGAGATTGATAGCAGGATTGAACCCGTGCCGTTTCATTCAGATGCTTTTAATGACACCGATCCTCTGGTGGATGAAATCAAAAAGAGCGGTGTTGCTCTATTGTCTTAGCTACAATCCAGTTTGTTCTGTCATTGCGAAGCGCGCCTTGCGCGCTGTGGCAATCTGTTTTTTTGTTGTAATTGTGGAATTACGTCTTGTAAATGATTGTGCAGTCACTTTGACATCAGACATCCGGAGGTTCGATAAATGAAGTCAATTACTCGCGTCCAAATTTCATCTTCCGTTTTATTTCTAATTTTGTCTTTCCTGTTGTTAGCCAATTCGTCTTTTGCCGAAACAAAAACATTTATAAAGGAATACACCTACCAGGCAAGCGAAATGGACAGCAAGGCTTCATGCCGTGTTATCGCATTGGAATTGGTGAAGCGCTTACTATTAGAAGAAATTGGCACCTACCTGGAAAGCCATACAGAAGTTAAAAACTTCCAATTAACGAAAGATCATATCACCGTTCTGACTGCCGGAATCGTTAGAGCGGAAATACTTGATGAGAGTTGGGATGGAAATACCTTGAAGTACCGGTTGAAAGCGGAGATTATCGCTGATCCCGATAGTATTATAAAATCTATTGATAGGATAAGAAATGACCAGAAAAAGACAAAAGAACTGGAAGATGTAAGGAAAAAAGCAGACCAGGCAATGGAAGAGATCGAAAGATTGAACAAAGATTTGTCTGCGACTCATGCTGATTTGGATAAAATGAAGCAATATAATAAAGCCGTCAATAAATTGAGCGCCACAGATTGGTTCAGAATGGCCCAAGAGGAAGACAATAAGTATAAACCTAACAAAGAGTTGATTATTTCATATTATGAAAAAGCAATAAGCTTAGACCCTGAGTATGCTGATGCTTATTTTTGGTTAGCGACATTATATCATATTGATAAAGCACTTTTTCTTGCAGAAGGTTATACTCGCCAGAGTTATTTGGATAAAGCAATAGCTGCTTACGAAAAAGCAATCGAATACAACAAGGATGAGAAACATAAAAAATCTTATTACAGCTGCCTCGCTGGTGCTTACAAGGCAAGAGGTTTTCTTGATAAAGCTATTGCAGCCCTTAAAAAAGCAATACTTCTTGAAAAAGATGACGATAGTTTAGCATCCGACTATAGGAGTTTAGGATATGCATATGAGAAGAAAAAAGATTTTAAAAATGCCATAACAGCATTCAAAAAGGCGGTTGATTTGAAACCATCTGGGATTAACTATGATGCATTGGGTGATTCTTATCAGAAAATTAATGACCATGTTAATTCAATTGTAACATTTAAAAAAGCAGCAGAGCTTACACCTTCCAACTTAAGTTATAAGTCTCTTGCACGGGCTTATAAAGCAAATCGCAATTATGATATGGCTATTACTGCTTTAAAAAAAGCAGTCGCATTGTACCCTGATGACAAAAGTGCTTATACAGAATTAGGATCGATATATGATCTGCAAGGCAAGAAAAAGGAGGCTAAGGCTGCCTATCATAAAGCATACGAGCTAACAAAATCGTCAAAAACTGAAGAAGAAATATTTAATAAGTTAAGTGCCGATGAATTATGCAATTCGGCTATTAAAGAATTCGGTAAAGAAAAATATAACACTACATTGGTGTCGCGCTATCTAAATCGAGCGATAGAATTACAACCGGACTATGCTTTACCTCATTATTGGAAGGGACTTTCCGAGTTAGATGATTATACGCATGGCAGAGGTCCGAGCATGGAATTAAAAAGGGCGATTGAACTGGGATAAAATAGGCTTTGATGAGAAACAGTATTATGATAGTTTTAATCATCTATTTTCTGAAGCCGTCAGAGCATTAAATAAAGCCATTGAACTGAAACCAAATCACAAAAACAGCTACCTTGTATTGGGAGATATTTACAGAATGAATAGCCAATTTGATTTTGCACAAGATAATTATGACAAAGCATCAATCATTGGCAAATCGACATCCCTAGAATCAGATAAATACATGGGGCGATATTATAATTTCAGAAGAGAAGGTGTTAAAAGAGAATATAATGGCAAAACGTATAATTTCTTAACGAGAAGATGCGATGATGAAGTCCTGATATTTAAAGCAGCTGGGTTTTCAGACGACAAAATAAATAATATTATCGAAGCTGAAGACTCATATCCCTGTTCATGGTTAAAATCCATGGTTAAAGAAGTTACAGGAGAATAAAACCCGTAAATATTCTACCTCCGTCGTTGGCTTTATAGATTACAATAAAACACATGTTAAATGGTGACTTGCAGCAGATGACCACTCCACTCTATCCAATATTCAGAAAGCGT
>CAYGNV010000077.1:0-10056 GCA_964351355.1 uncultured Smithella sp. | reverse complement strand
TCCATTTAATTGCTTTCTGAATATTTTCACCTTCCGGCATTACTGTTGCCATAACCTTGATTCCTCCTTAAGTTTATGAATAAAATTGCTCTGCATCAGGGTAGAAGCAATATCTTATGAAAAATGTTGTTTCTTTATACTACACTATGATTTAAAAATTAACTAAATTCTTCATAAATTTGACATTAAAAATTTAATCATTATTATTTGAAAATAGTTGCCCTAGGAAGAGAGGATGGTCTGCCGGACACTCTAAAAAGACAACAAAGAAAGAAAGGAGATAAATATGGCTAAATCAATTAAAGGGACAAAAACAGAAAAAAATCTGCTGGCGGCTTTTGCCGGTGAGTCACAGGCAAGAAATCGCTATACCTACTTTGCCAGCGCCGCTAAAAAAGAGGGCTTTGAGCAGATTTCGCACATTTTCCTGGAAACGGCGGAAAACGAAAAAGAACATGCCAAGATATTTTTCAAATATCTCGAAGGCGGTGAAGTGGAAATTACCGCCGCCTATCCCGCCGGTGTTATCGGGGATACCAAAAGCAATCTGGAAGCGGCGGCGGCCGGCGAGAACATGGAATGGACCACTCTCTACGCGGAATTTGCCAAAGTCGCTAAAGAGGAAGGTTTTTCTGATGTGGCGCGCTCATTTGAGCAGATATCAAAAGTTGAAATGTTTCATGAAAACAGGTATCGCAAACTTGTTGCGAATATTGCCGGAGGCGAAGTGTTTAATAAGAAGGCGACGGCCAAATGGCACTGCATTAACTGCGGTTATGTGCATGAAGGGCCAGAAGCGCCCAAGGAATGTCCGGCCTGCAGGCATCCGCAGTCCTATTACGAAGTATTGGCTGAAAATTTTTAAATTCGTTTTACCGTTGAGCTTGGTTCCCAGAAAGCCCGCGCGTTTTTCCGCGGGTTTTTTTCGTCAGGAGAAGAAATTATCTTCATGCTTAAGGGAAAACGAACGTTCTTGAGCAGGCGCACCTTGTTGTGCTTGACAGTAAAAGAAAAATACCCTAGATTGGCGCAGTTTTTCCCAAGAGGAGTTATCGTATATGTCCACAAAAAAGCAGCGTCGGTCTGAAAATTTTAAAGACCGGAAAAAAAAGAAATCCACACGGGTTGCTTACCTGGGTGCGATTATCGGTGGTGTTGTTTTATTGCTGGTGATTTTCTTTGTCATCTTGTTTAGCGCTTTATTCCCGCCCGTTGATATGGAAGCTTTAAAAAAGAAGGAGAAAAGAATAGCTGAAATCTACTTTTCAGATCCTCAGGAGCGCTTTCTGATCGCAGAGAAACGCCATATTTATAAAGAGGAAGATGCTGGCTTGCAGGCAAAAGAAGTGGTTAAGGCGCTCTTGGATGGTTCTAAGACCGGCAATGTCAATACCTTTCCCGCCCGTGTTGTGCTCAGGGATGTTAAGCTGGATAAAAACGGCATGGCGCAGGTTAACTTCAGCGCCAATCTGACAAAAGACCATCCAGGCGGCTCCACAGCGGAGATGGTCACCATTTATTCATTGACCAACACATTAACCGCCAATGTTCCGGCCATTAAAACCGTTAAAATACTTGTTGAGGGCAAAGAGTTGCCGTCGATCAAAGGTCATATTTCGACCTTTCATGCCTTTAAACCGGACCCCGATCTTTACGCGCCGGTCAAAGAGGAGCACAACTGATACAGTTATGGCGCCGAAATCCAAAATATCTCGAACACGCAATATCGGCATTGTCGCTCACATTGATGCAGGCAAGACAACCGTCAGTGAACGAATCCTTTTTTATACCGGTAAATCCTATAAAATGGGCGAGGTCCATGACGGCGAAGCGGTCATGGACTGGATGCCTCAGGAGCAGGAAAGAGGTATCACCATTACGTCTGCGGTGACTACCTGCACCTGGAAGAACACGGAAATTCACATCATTGATACACCCGGGCATGTTGATTTCACGATTGAAGTGGAGCGGTCTCTGCGCGTGCTCGACGGTGCAGTCGTCGTTTTTTGCGCGGTGGGCGGTGTTGAACCGCAATCTGAAACCGTCTGGCACCAGGCGGACAAATACGGCGTTCCCAAGATAGCGTTTATCAACAAGATGGATCGCACCGGCGCCGATTATTTTCATGTCGTCCATATGATGCGCGGGCGTTTTCGTTCAACGCCGGTGCCGATTCAACTTCCCGTGGGCAGTGAAGACACATTTCGCGGGGCGATTGATCTGGTTAACCGGAAACTGTTGATCTGGGATGATAGTTCTCAGGGCGCAGAATATACAATAAGTGAGATACCGGAAGAGTTTGCCGATGCCGCTGCGCGTGAGCGGGAGAAAATGATCGAGACGCTGGCGGATTCTGATGACGAACTGGCTGAAAAATATCTGGCCGGAGAGGAATTATCGGCCGCACATATCAACGAGGCGTTACGCAAGGCAACGATTGCTTTAAAAATTGTACCCGTGTTGTGCGGCGCTGCGCTTCGCAATAAAGGCATTCAGCCCGTGCTGGATGCAGTGATTGCATATCTGCCGTCTCCGGAAGATATTCCGCCGGTAAAAGGCATCAATCCGAAAACAAAACAAGAAGAGATCCGTCACAGTGCGAATAAAGAACCAATGGCGGCGCTGGCTTTCAAAATCATGCTTGATGAAGGGCGGAAACTGACGTACCTGCGTATTTATTCCGGCCAGATTTCCGCCAATGATGAAATTTACAACGTTGTCAAAAAGAAAAAAGAAAAAATTGCCAGACTTCTGCGCATGCATGCCAATAAGCGGGAAAGAATTGACAAGGCGGTAGCAGGAGAGCTGGTCGCTGTCTTAGGATTAAAAGATACAACCACCGGCGATACCCTTTGCGATGAAGCGCATCCGATCATGCTGGAACAAATGGAGTTTTACGAACCGGTGATCAGCCAGGCCATTGAAGCCAAAACGCCTGCCGATCAGGAAAAACTGGCCCAGGCGCTGATCAAACTGACGGATGAAGATCCGACATTGCGCGTCAAGTATGAGGATGAAACCGCGCAGACGGTAATTTCCGGAATGGGTGAGCTGCATCTGGAAATTATCGTGGATCGGCTGCGCCGGGAGTTCAATGCACGCGTTAATGTCGGCCGGCCGCGTGTTGTTTACCGCGAAACGATTCAGAAGCAAATCGAAATCGAAAGCATCTTCGAAAAAGAGCTGGGCGAAAAGAAGCATTTTGGTCAAGTCCGTGTCGAGCTCGTGCCGCGTAAACGGGGCATGGGAAACGAGATTGTCAATCAACTATCCAAAGAAATAATTCCCGTTGAGTATCATGAAGCGATTGAAGAAGGTCTCCGGGAAGCAATGATGAGCGGCGTGCTCAACAGCTATCCGGTCATCGACGTCGGTGTCAGGTTGATCGGCGGCGCCTATCGTGACGGCGAATCCTCCGTGCAGGGCTACAAAATTGCCGCAGCCACGGCATTTCGTGAAGGCTGTCTGACGGCCGATCCCATCATGCTTGAACCGATCATGATGGTGGATATTATCACGCCCAGCGAATTCATGGGTGACGTCATTGGTGATATTAATGCCCGGCGCGGTGAAATTCAAGCGGTCAATCCTAAGGGTCCCGTTTCTGAAATCAAAGCCAAGGTGCCACTCAAAGCCATGTTTGGCTATTCCACCGATCTGCGTTCCGCTACCCAGGGACGCGCTGTCTTCACTATGATTTTTGAAGAATATAATAAAGCGTAAAAGGCTATGATTATCTCTTTGGAAATTACTTCATAAAGAAGTTGCCGCGAGCGAAAACTGGATATCACACTCCATGGCCCAAATGTCCTTACGGACCAAGGGAAAGATAAAGAAGGAGGATGATGTGGCCGTTATGCGATACTTACTGGGACGATTGCGTGCCTCCGCTGTTATTGAAATTGAACGTGCGGAATACCCGCCAACTTTTTCCAAAGAGTTAAATTATCAATGCGGCCGGATTCTTTTTTTTGCTTCGCTCATAACAACGGTAGCGTGGTTGCCTTATATTCACCTGGATGGCCAACTTCATCCCGAGGAACCGCTTCTCCCTTTAATTCGTGTTGGCCTGTCCGTTGTCAGCCTGACCATTTTTATCCTGTATATGTCCCGACGTTTTCCCGAACGCAATCTGCTGTTTCTTAACATCATCGGCGCCTACCTGGTTGTTTCCTGCGCATTGATAACCGCTCTGACCAAAGCCGATCCTGTTTACATGGGAGGGAACATCTTTGTTTTGACTCTGCTGGCCGTCGTACCCGTTAAAAGGAAAGACGCTTTGATGGTCCTTGCCGCATCGCTGGCCACATTATTCACTGTTGGTTATTTTAAGGGAATGTCCTTTCAAACGGTGAGCGCCCGATACAGCCTTCATGATTTGCTGAGCGCAACGGTTGTCGCCATTATTTTTATCTTCCTTCTGGGTAATACGCGGTACACAAGCTGGCTGAAATCGAAGAAAATAGAACAACAGAGCAGGGAACTAATATCTGATAAAGAAAAAATTGATAAACTGTTGCTCAATATTCTGCCTCCCGCCGTTGCTCAGGAACTAAAGGATCAGGGTTATGTCCAGCCCGTATTTTATGAATCCGCAACGATTGTTTTCACTGATTTTGTCGGATTCACTAGAATTACGGAAAAGCTTACACCCGATCAGCTTGTTCGTGAACTCGATGAAGCATTTTCACAATTTGATCGGGTGATGGACAAATACGGTCTGGAAAAACTCAAGACCATTGGCGACTCCTATATGTACGCAGGGGGAGTGCCCGTGATCAACACCACCCATGAAATTGATGCCGTACTCGGCGCTCTGGAAATTCAATCTTTTGTTGAACAGGTTAATCAGGAGAAAGCCTGCAAAGGCCGTCCGGTGTTTGAAATTCGAATAGGTATCAATACAGGGCCGTTGATGGCCGGTGTTGTGGGTGAAAAGAAATTTGTCTATGATGTCTGGGGCGATTCGGTGAACCTGGCCAGCCGGATGGAATCTTCCGGGAAGAAAGGACGGATAAATATTTCCGAGTCAACGCATGTCCGGATAAAAGATTTATTTGAAACCGAAGCCCGCGGACAAATCATAGCGAAAAATAAAGGGGCAGTGGAAATGTATTTTGTGAAAAGGATTAAGCCGGAACTCTCCTCCGACGCCGCTGGTTTTATACCTAACGAACGCTTTCGGGAAATTTATAAAACTTATCAGGAAAATAATTCGGGTGCATTGAAAATATAAACCGGTGATACAAAACTCCGCACCAATCGGACTTTTATTTGCAACGTAGTTTTTTAGATATTGTTGAATATTCCAAATTGTGTAATCATCAGAACGCGATTTCAGGAATTGAGGCTGAACATTACAAAACACATGGAGATGAGAATGGAAAAAGACAAAATTTATCAGGCATTGGAGGACGATTTTACATCCACATTTATTCGCGAACTTCTACCCGGTGTCCTGCATAATTTTGCTAATCCGTTAAATGCTATTATGGGGCGTTCCAATATCCTGCAGCGGCACATCGATGACACTTTCAAGAAAATTCATGATCAATATCCGGAGGTGGCCGTCACGCTGCAAGATGAATTACAGCGTATCAAGAATGATATCGGTTCCGTCAATAAAGAATCGGATTCCTTTTTTGAGATGTTCCGTGACGCATCCGGGAAATTTTACGCGCTGGCATCCAAAGGGAATGAATATATTAATATTTCTCAGTTGTTGGCGGCGGAAATGCGTTTTGCCAATTTCTATCTGGAATTTAAGCATGAAATAACAAAAAATGTACAACTAGACATCACTATGCCAGATTTTAAGGCAAACAAGGCCGAATTATCTTTGGTCTTCTGGCGGTTAATCCGTTTTGCCATGTCCAAGGCTTTAAGCAGCGAAAGCAAGGAATTTTTTCTGACAACACAACATGATGATAAGAATATTTATATATTAATAAAATATTCCGGTGAATCCGTGACCGGGAATGACGTAAACATTATCAATAATTATTTTCAGAACGAAGTAGCGGATCCGGCAGATGCAAAAACGGAAAATGGTGTTTTATTAGCGCTTATAATTTTAAAGAAATATTCATCGCGGGCCCTGTTTTCTATGGAAGGCAGCCTTAACACCATTTTCGTTACGATGCCTTATCGGGTGTCAGCCGGCTGAAAGAAAGGAAATTTCAGGTAATAATTTATATCTCTATTAATGCGCTCAGACTTATGCGCTTAAGTCCTGGCTCTGCATCCAAATGCTCAAATCCTGCAAGGCGCGCTTGACGTATAAAATATGTTTTTCTTTTTTCTTCATTCTTTTCACCGGCAAGTGTTCGAGAATTCCGAAATTGATGTTCATGGGTTGGAAATTCTTTGCTGATCCTGGAGATGTAATGTAGTGCAGGAGCGCGCCTACGGCTGTGGTTGCCGGAGGTGGCTGGAGTTGCTTTCCTTCAAGAATTGACGGGGCGTTTAACCCTGCCCAAAGCCCCATGGCTGTGGATTCCATGTAACCTTCCACACCGGTAATTTGGCCGGCAAAGAAAATATTTGGATCCGTTTTCATTTGCAGGGATGGTTGCAGCAGGGAAGGGGAGTTAATGTAAGTATTGCGGTGAATGCTTCCCATCCGGGCGAATTGCGCATTTTCCAGACCGGGAATCAGGCGGAAGATGCGTTTCTGTTCGGGCCAGGTCAGCTTGGTCTGAAAGCCGACCAGATTGAAAAGGCTGCCGGACGTGTTTTCCCGGCGCAGTTGAACAACGGCGTAAGGCATGGCGCCTGTATGCGGATTGATCAATCCCACCGGTTTCATCGGACCGAAGACCAGCGTATCTTCACCACGCTCGGCCATTATTTCTATGGGCAGGCAGCCTTCAAAATGTTTTACTTCTTCAAACGGTTTGGCGGCAACTTTTTCACCTACCAGCAATTCCTGCCGGAATCGTCTATACTCTTTTTCGGAAAGCGGACAGTTGAGATAGTCGGGTGTGCCCTTATCGTAGCGCGATGCCCAGTAAACCTTATCCATGTTGATGGAATCAGCTTCCACGATTGGCGCGATGGCATCATAAAAATAAAGATAAGAACCGTCGAGCCGTGCATGAATGACCTGAGCCAACGCGTCGGAAGTAAGAGGGCCTGTGGCAATGATGGTTAAAGCATCAGAGGGTATCTCGGTGATTTCCATCCGGCTCAGTGTGAAATTCTTTTGCCGTAGTAATTCTGCTTCAACCTTGCGGGAAAATTCTATGCGATCCACAGCCAGAGCGGAACCTGCCGCAACGGCTGTTTGATCGGCAACGGATAGGATCAGGGAATTGAGACGTCGCAATTCCTGCTTGAGCAGGCCGGGAGCGCTGTCTAGGTTATTGGATTTGAGAGAATTGCTGCAAACCAGTTCAGCCAGAGATGCCATCTTGTGCGCGGGAGAAAACTTTTGCGGCTTCATTTCAAAAAGATGAACGGTATGCCCGCGCTGCAATAGCTGCCATGCTGCTTCACAGCCGGCTAAGCCGCCGCCGATAATGTTGACTTCAGCTATTTTATTCACCTGTCTTATTTTTAGGTGTTTTTTTGATGTTTTTGCATTCGGGATAGCCGGAGCAGCCCAGAAACGGTCCATAGCGGCCGCGTTTGACAGCCATCGGTTTGCCGCACAACTCACAAACTTCGTCGGTTGTCGGCGTTTCCTGTGTCGTCATTTTGCCGTCCTTGCCCATCTTCTTGATGTTTTTGCATTCGGGATAACCGGAACAGCCTAAAAACTGTCCATAGCGACCGCGTTTGACAGCAAGTGGCTTCCCGCATAATTCGCAAACTTCATCGGTTGTCGGTGCTTCCTGGACAACGATTTCGCCGTTTTCGTTGCGGGTTGCGTTCATCGTGGTTTTGCATTCCGGGTAGCCGGAGCAGGCCAGAAACTGGCCGTAGCGTCCTTCTTTGACCAGCATAGGCTTCCCGCATTTGTTGCATTTGATGTTGGTTTCCTGGGTTTCCACGTGTTTGATCTTTCCATTTTCGTCATGGGTGAAATTTTTGATATTTTTGCATTCGGGATAGTTAGAGCAGCAGAGGAAACGTCCGTTCTTTCCCCATTTGATGATCATGGGGGAATTGCATTTTTCGCAAACGAGGTCGGTTGAGTCATGGCTGATGCCGCGCGCCTTTTCCACGATATTTTCAGTAAAATTATTGATTTCACGCATAAAACCGGATCGCGAAATCTGTCCTTTCTCCATCTGCAGCAACTTATGCTCCCATTCGCCGGTAAGCGCCGGTGATACTAGCCCCTCTACGGGGATAGCTTCCAGCAGTTGTATGATATTCATCGCTTTTGCAGTAGGCGTCAAATCTTTTCGATTGCGTATCACATAACGCGCTCCAATCAGCCTTTCGATGGTGTCAGCCCGGGTTGCGGGCGTGCCCAGTCCGCGTTCTTTCATCGCTTCGGCTAATTCCTCATCGTCCAAAAGCTTTCCCGCGGTTTCCATTGCGGCGAGCAGCGTGGCGTCATTGTAACGAGGCGGCGGATTGGTCTGACAGCCATGCATTTCAATCCTGAGTGTCTGTATTTTGGCACCAGCGTCATCAACCCCGGGCAGGCGATTGGCGATGCCGATTTCCGGTTCCAGGTCATCCTCCTTGCCGAAGGCTTCTCTCCATCCGGCAACGGCAAGGAGCCTTGCCGTTGTGCGGAAGGCGTCGTCGCCAACACGGGTTGTCCGTTCAACAACTTTCCATACGGAAGAGTCCATGAATGCGGCAAGAAACCTTCGCACGACCAAGTCATAGACCTTCTTCTCGATTTCACTGAGCCCTGAAGGAGATTCACCAGTCGGTATGATGGCAAAGTGGTCCGATATTTTTGTGTTGTCAAAAATGCGGCGCGCCATGTATGCCTTGGAAGGGTCTCCAATTTTTTTTACAAGCGGAGCATAATCACCCCCCAAAGATGACATGATGCGGCTTACTTCAGCAGGATAATCTTCGGGAAGGCATTTGCTGCCGGTGCGCGGATAAGTGAGCACCTTGTATTTATCATAGAGCGCCTGTGCGGCGGACAGGGTTGACTTTGCCGAAAGTCCGAAGCGCTTGTTGGATTCACGTTGCAAAGTGGTTAGATCAAAAAGTGTCGGCGGGGCTTCCCTGGTTTCTTTGTGCTTATCTGTCGCCGAAGCCGGCTTTCCTGTGCAGCGCTCCTTAATGCTTTCCGCAATATCCCTGTTCCAGATCCTGTCGGTGCGATCATCCGGGTCGTTGGGATTTTTCTTGAAATCTTCCCTGATCCAGATCCCTTCATATGTTTCTCCGGAAACATCGAAAACGCCTTTGGCGTTCCAGTAGTCGCGCGGTTGGAAAGCCTGGATTTCCCGTTCCCGTATCACCAATATGGCAAGCGTGGGCGTCTGGACTCGCCCCAGGTTGACGGTCTCCTTGCTTTTCCGTCCGCCCAGGCGGACAGTGAAAGCGCGTGTGGCGTTGATGCCCACCAACCAGTCCGATTCCGATCGGCAAATCGCGGCGTCGGCCAGACCTGCTTTCATCTCAGCGGGAACTAAGTGTGAGAATCCCTCCCGAATGGCGGCCGGTGTCATCGACTGCAGCCAGAGGCGTTCGGTCGGCTTCCTGATTTCCAGATATTTCATAATGTAGGTAAAGATAAGCTCGCCTTCACGCCCGGCATCGCAGGCATTGACAATGTCCGTGACCTCCTTACGTTTTGCCTCCCGCTTGATGATATTGAGCAGTTCCGAACCTCCCTCGCCGTTCGAACCTTCCGCATCCTTCTTTTTTCGGACGGCACCCCTATAGTCATTGCTTTTCGACGGCCTGAGGGGAAATGTTTCAGGAAGAATAGGAAGGGTGTCCAGCCGCCAGAAACCATATTTTTTTTTATCGATTTCCTCCGGCATACACAATTCAACAAGGTGGCCTGAAGCAGAACAGACAATCATATCATCACGTTCAAAGACTTTACCGCGGGTTTTGAAGCCCCCCAAGGCACCGGCGATATCACGGGCTACGGATGGTTTTTCAGCAATAACGAGTTTTTTGGACATC
>CAYGNV010000076.1:0-10344 GCA_964351355.1 uncultured Smithella sp. | reverse complement strand
CCGGAATAGGTGAACTCTTTCTGGCAGAGCGTTTTAAACGGAACCAGAATTTTCTTATAAGCTGCTATAAAATGGTCTTTTTCTTCTATGGCCATAATTAATGATGTTAATTCATAAAATTTTTTTAATTGTTTATAAGAAATAAAGAAAAAAAGCAATGTTGGTTTTTTTATAGAGAAATCCATATCCGAATCTCCAGTGATTTGATGCAGGAGTAGTCAAAATGTTTTTTGTTGACTTCTGAGCCATTTTCTCATTAATTCGGGGGTAAAAGAGGGAACAGGCCGATGATCGATATTGAATCGTTGATTCCGCATCGTGAACCGATCAGAATCATCACGGACGTCATAGAACTAAAGGATAATTCCGGCATCACCACTGCCGTGGTCAATGAACGCTGGCCTCTTTACGACGGCCGGGCGGTTCGTTCGCTTATTTTAATTGAAGCGATTGCCCAGACTGCCGCCCTGATGGAAGGTTACAAGCGAAAGAAAGAAGGCAAAAGCGGCGTAAAAGGCTGGCTGGTCGGTATCAAGTCCGCTGAATTTAAAAAGGATTCTATCCCTCTGGGCACACGTATCACGGTAGCTGTCAGAAGTTTATATGCGTTTGATGAATACGGGGTGATCGAAGGCGAAGTGAAATCCGGAGACGATATTCTGCTTACGGCAATACTTCAGGCCATACGCCTGAATCATGACGTATCCTGAAATGAAATAAGGAGATCATTAAGATCATGGATAAAAAAAAGATAGCTATCGTGACGGGGGCCAGTCGGGGGATCGGCCGTGCGACGGCGGTGGAGCTGGCCAGAACCGGTTACTATGTCGTGATCAATTACAACGCCAGCGAGGCGGCGGCGGCTGAAACGCTGGCGCAGGTTCAAGCCGTGGGGCAGGCGGGTGAAGTGCGAAAATTCGACGTGGCCAACGCTGAAGAAGTGAAAGAAGCGCTGGCGAAAATTATTGAGGAGCATAAAAGAATTGATGTCCTGGTCAATAACGCCGGCGTCACCGCCGACGGCCTCTTTATGCTGATGGGAGATGACGAGTGGCACAGTGTGATCAATACAACACTCAACGGGTTTTTTAATGTCACCAAGCCCGTCTTGCGCGAAATGGTCAGGCGCAAACGCGGCGCGATTGTTTCTGTTTCTTCCATCTCGGCCATGATCCCCAACCGCGGCCAGGCCAATTATGCGGCGGCCAAGGCCGGGGTCAACGCCGCCACGCGTTCGCTGTCCAAAGAGGTGGCGCGTTTTGGCATTCGCGTCAATGTGGTTGCGCCGGGCCCCATCGAAACAGATATGCTCAACAGTCTGCCAATGGACGCCAATATGATTAAAAGCGCCATCCCGATGGCGCGGGTGGGGAAACCCGAAGAAGTCGCCCGTGTGATCCGCTTTTTATGCTCGGATGATGCTTCCTATATCACGGGGCAGGTCATTGCCATCAACGGCGGGATGTTCTAATGATGAATCGGATTTTGTTGCTGAAAAAAAGATGGCTGATTTTGATAATGGTGCTGATGCTGCTTCCGATTGGCGCGTGGGCGGACGACTTTGTGCAACTGCGTAAAGATTCGGCGCGCATTTCAACCATTTCCGCCGATTTTGTGCAAAAGAAATCCATGAAGATTCTGTCCAAGCCACTTATTTCTGAAGGGAAGTTTTATTATGCCACACCGGATCTCATCCGCTGGGAATATATCAAACCCCTGAAGAGCGTGGTCATTTCCGGCAAGGGAAACACAAAACGTTATATCGCTTCCGGGGGTAAAATGGTGGAAGATAAGACCGGCGGCGCGCAGGCGATGAAAATTGTGCTGGATGAAGTTGCCGGCTGGATGAGCGGCAAGTTTGATTCCAATCCCTCTTTCACCGCCACGCTCCAGGAAGGACCAAACATCGTTATTACGCTGACGCCGGTGGGAAAGAGCATGGCCGGCATGATTGAAAAAATTGAGATTACCATTGCGAGAAAAGATACATCGGTCAAATCCGTGCGGATTATTGAAAGCGCGAGCGCCGAAACCAGGATCGACTTTGTCCATGTCGTCATCAATAAAGAAATTCAGCCTTCCGTGTTTCAGGATGTTCGATGAAAGGACTCCTTATTTTGACAGGCTGTTTGCTGCTGGTTTCCTGCGCAACATTGCCGGCCATCCACCCGCCCGCTCAGGCTCCCTCTGGAAAAACGTTTACATGTCCGTCGCCGTTTCTTCCGGAAAAAACCCGCCTCATTCACGCCATTGAAGTGCGCGCAGCCGGAAAGACGCAGACGGCCATGATCGGCGTTACGCTTACGGATCCCATCACGCGGACGATTTCCTGCGCCCTCATGAGCGCGGAAGGCATGACTTTTTTCGAAGCCGCTTCAGGGCCGGATGGGCTGAAAGTAAGTCGGGCGCTGCCGCCCTTTGATTCAATGGACCTTGCCCGAAACATGATGGACGATATCGGACTGATTTTTCTCGCGCCGCAGGAGACGCTCGTGCAACAGGGCGTTCTAGCAGGCGGGGAGAAAGTATGCCGTCGGCACAAAGAGCAGGGCGGCTGGATTGACGTGCTCGCAGACCTTGACGGACGCATCCAAATCCGGCGTTACTCGGAAGGCGGCAGTTTGCAGCGCAGTGTTATTCTGGATGGGAATAAAGCTCATGCTTATTCCTCTATTGAACTTCAGGCAACAAAATACACGCTGATGATGACGCTGATCGAATCCGAGGCTGTTCAAGACGAGCCGCAGCAAAGCGAATAAGTCAAAGGACCCCCATCCATGAGAAATCCGGTTGAAGGAAAGAATGTTGTTGTCGTCGGCGCAGGCGTCGGCGGTCTTTCCGCTGGCATTTTGCTGTCGCTTCTGGATTACCACGTCACGGTTGTGGACAAAAATCGGGAGCCGGGCGGTCTGATGCGTTCTTATTTGCGCCGGGGAGTTGATTGTCCCGTGGGCGTGCATTATGTCGGCGCGCTGGGACCTTCCGAACCGCTGGGGAAAATGTTTCGCGTTCTGGGCATTTCCGTGGAGAATCTGTTTTACCGCATGGGGGACGAGAGTGTAACCGACCGTTATGTTTTTGATGATTTTGTTTTCGATCTGCCGGTGGGCATTGACGCCTATGAAAAAAATCTGCGGAAGGCGTTTCCGCTCGACAGCGACGCGTTGAATGTTCTGATGAAAAATTTACGCGAGATTGCCGGAACCATGATGACGCCATCTTTTTTTCTCAATTCGGGCGATCCTTTTCAGCATATGGATCATTTCCGGCCGATGGGGGAGTTGCTCGACGGCCTGCAGGCGTCTCCGCGATTACGTGCCGTTTTGGCGGTGCCCTGCCAGCTCATCGGCGTCCAGCTTAACGATTGTCCGGTGATCTTTCATCACATGGTGGTGGCCGGGTATTTATTTTCGTCGTGGCGGTTAAAAGACGGAGGCAGCCGGATGGCGGATGCTTTTGCCGCTCGTTTTGCCGAACTGGGCGGCGATCTTATCCTAAATCAATCTGTGCGGAAAATTAATCTCCAAAGCGGCAAAGCAGCCGGGGTCCGCATGGATTCGGGCGTTGAGTTGCCCGCAGACGCAGTAGTGGCGGCGATCCATCCCAAGATATTGCTTGGCCTGCTGGAAGATAATGCGCTGCGCGCGTCGGTGCGGGAACGGATTTCGACCCTCGAGGAGACAGAAGGCGTTATTGCCGTGCAGGCGAGTGTGGATGCCTGTGCGCATCCGGAAATTAATCACAATATTTACCGCCTGCACTGCGACGAACATGGGTTTATCGAGGACGGTATTTTTTATCAGATTCGTTGCGGCAACGATCAAGGATCCAATTTGTTGTCCATCATAACCCGCTCGCTCTATAGCGAATGGAGTCCCTGGAAAAATACGCTGACCGGACGGCGCGGGGCGGCCTATGAGGAAAAGAAGCTGGCCATGGCCCGCGACTTGTTGCACAAAGCTTCGGAAATATTCGGGCCCCTGAAAAATGCACGGATCCTGGATGTGTTCACGCCTTTGACGTTGCGCGATTACGGAAATTGTCCCGAAGGGTCCTGCTATGGCGTTTTGCGCTCCACCCGTCAACTGCTGAAAATAGCCTCTTTAGCTAACCTGCCCATTGGCGGACTTTGTCTGGCCGGACAAAACGCTATGGCGCCGGGAGTGCTGGGCAGTATCATGGGATCATTCAACGTGGTGCGGCAATTCATCGGCGATCAGCGTTTTGCCGGGGAATTTTCCCGGCAACTCTAATGCTGGACGGCGACGCTGATTTATGCTAATTTTCCCGGCACTTTCTGCTCAAGACGAAACCATCCGGAGCTTGCGTGAAGGATATACAATCAAAAGGAGTTATCCAAATTCAATGACACGTCAGGATATTGAAAGAGAAGTCCGCGATATTTTTCTGAGAGCGTTTGAAGTTGAGAATCCCGAGATGGATGTCAATCTGCGGGAAGCCTATGGTTTTGACAGTATCGACGCCATTGAGCTGCTCCTGGAAATCGAAAAGTTTTTGGGTTCGGAATTGACGCAGGAAGAAAAAAAGCAGGCGATGGACATCCGCACCATGAAACAGATTATCGACTATATCGAAATGCTGGCCGAAAAACGCAGGACGGCGGCGGGGAAAAATAAATGAGCGAACGCAGAGTAGTTATTACCGCCTGTTCGGCCATATCGCCCATCGGTCACGGCAAGGAACAAATCGTCGAAAGCCTTGTTAAGGGGGTTTCCGGCGTAAAAACGCTGCGTGAAGATGAACTGATCAGCCGTTTTATTCATTCCCGTGTTTACGGCACGGTGAGCTATCCGATAGCGTATGATTTTAGCCGACAGCACCGCAAGACCATGGGGCCGGTCGCTTACTATGCCTGTCAAGTGGCCAAGGAAGTGCTGGCACAGGCGGGACTTCCCCCTGAATTTGTGACGGGAGGCAAACTGGGTGTCGCGTTTGGTTCGATTCACGGTTCTCCAACCGTGCAGCGCGATATTTACCGTATTTTTTTTGAAGCCGAGGATAAAGCCACTTATCAGGGCATCGGCGCGGTCGATTACCTGAAATCCATGGTGCACACCACTGCCGTTAATATTTCCAGGATGTTCGGCATTACGGGCCGGATTATTTCTTCAGGGACGGCCTGCACGACCAGCAGCCAGTCTATTGGTTACGGCTATGAGGCTGTCAAGTATGGCTTGCAGGATGCCATGCTTTGCGGCGGAGCGGATGAATATGATACGATTACGGTCGCGGTTTTTGATAATTTGCTGGCCTGTTCCACCGCTTTCAATGATCAGCCCCAGCAAACGCCCCGTCCATTTGATAAAGCGCGCGACGGTCTGGTGGTCGCTGAAGGCGCGGGCGCCGTCATGCTGGAGGAATATGAATTCGCGAAAAAACGCGGTGCGACGATTCTGGCCGAGGTGATCGGTTTTGCCTGCAATTCCAACGGCGGCGATCTGATCCTGCCCAATCTGGACGGCATTACCAAAACGCTCAAACTCGGTCTGGAAAACGCCGGGATTAATGCCGAGGAGGTTGATCTGATCAGCGCTCACGCCACCGCCACCAAGATGGGGGACATTATTGAGGCGCAGGCTATCGGCGCTGTTTATGGAACGAAACCCCATGTGACGGCCCTCAAGAGTTACATGGGACACACCATGGCGGCTTGCGGCGCTGTCGAAACCGTTATGACGCTTTACATGATGCAGGAAGGTTTTATTGCGCCGACGCTCAACCTGGAAGATGTTGACGAACGCTGCGCGATGATTCATCACGTTCAAAAACTCATCGAACAGAAGGTTTTAACCGCAGCCATACAAAATTTTGCTTTTGGCGGCGTTAACACCAGCCTACTCGTTCGAAAGTTGACCTGAAATTAAAATGGCCATTCTTCGATCCCTCCAGCGAATTGTCGATTTTTGCCTCACAGTGGTTTTGTGGGGATATTTTATGTTTGGCTACCTCTTTATTTTATTGTTTCTGTTTGTGCCGTATTATTGGGCGGCCAGAGGCGGGACGGCGGCTTTGCAGAAGCTGAACCACTTGCATCTGAAAGGGTTCTTCATGCTGGCGCGGCGGCTGTTCCCCCGCACAACATACGCCATCGATCCGAAAGTGCGCGAGCTTCGGTCGTCCATTATCATCTGCAACCATATCTCATATCTTGATCCGATTCTGCTGGTGTCGCTTTTCTCTCAACAGACGACCATCGTAAAAAACACGTTTTTCCGCGTGCCCATATTCGGCTGGTTTTTAAGAAGGGCGGGCTATGTGCCGTCGTCATCCGCTGAGATGCTTGGGGAGGCCATGATTAAAAATCTGGAGAACGTCAAGGCGCATCTGGCGGCGGGCGGCAATTTTTTTGTTTTTCCCGAAGGCACGAGAAGCCGCGACGGCAATCTCTCGCCTTTCAACCGGGGTGTGTTCAGTATTGCGCGCTATTGCGGCGCCAGCCTTGATCTGGTTTTTATCACCGGCACGGATCAACTCTTCCGCCCCGGAACGTTTTCACTTAACACGCGCAAAGAGAATGTCATTGCCCTGGAATTGATTGGATCGATCCACCCTGACTATCAGGCCCGGAATTTTTCAATCAGCTCGGTTTTGGATCAGGCCCGACAAATTTTCGAACAGAAAATAGCCGATGTTCAAGGGGGCGCGAGACCGAAGCGCTAATCCGTCAGCAAATTCATTAATATTTATTTGACTTTTTGACCTGCCCATTTTAAGTTTCAACCGATTGAAGGCAAGGCTTTAAAGTATTGGTGAAAAATTCCGCATGAAAAAAAATAAGCGCATTGTCATCACAGGTTTAGGAACAAAAAATGCCATTGGCGGCGATGTCGCGCAATTTGCCGCCGCACTAAGGCAGGGCGTCTGCGGCATCTCCGAGATTGACCTGTTTGATACGAGCGAGTTCCGAACCCATCAAGGCGGGCAAATTAAGAATTTTGATCCCCGCCAATCGATCCCGGGAGAATTTTCCATCAAGCGCATGTCGCGGGCCGATCAACTTTCTTTTGCCGCGGCGATGGAGGCGCTCACGGATGCCGATCTTTACCCTTTGCCCGAATCCCATAAAGAGAATATGGGGGTGGCCATCGGCGGTGGCTCCGGCGGACTTTTTGAGGCGGAAAGCTTTTATGTGGAGCTCTTGAAGAAAGGTCTCGACCGGTCGAGGTTTTCCCGGTTGTCCACCATTTATTGCGCATCGTCCGCCGATCGGATTGCATCCAACCTGGGCCTCTTGGGCCCCAAAACCACATTTATGACGGCTTGCTCTGCGGGTGCTACCGCGCTGGGTTATGCGAGGGATTTGATTTTAAACGGTCAGGCCTCCATCATGCTCGCCGGCGGTGTGGAACCGATGTGCCGGATTACCTATGCTGCTTTTAATGCCCTGAAATCCGTTGATGAGAATGTCTGCCGTCCCTTTGACAAGACTCGCGCCGGTCTTTCGCTGGGCGAGGCGGCGGCCATTCTGGTGTTGGAACCTCTTGAGGGGGCGCTTGCACGCGGGGCAAAAATTTACGGCGAGATTCTGGGTTACGGCGTGACTTGTGATTCGTTTCACATGACGGCGCCGGACGAAAAAGCCTCCGGCGCCGTACGCTCTATGCAGGCCGCCCTGAAGGACAGCGGACTTGCCGCTTCCGATATTGATTACATCAACGCCCACGGGACTGCCACGCCGGTTAATGACGTGACGGAGACCAAAGCCATTCGGGACGTTTTCGGTAAACGCGCCTATTCGATTCCGGTGAGTTCAACAAAATCCATGCATGCTCACACGCTGGGCGCGGCAGGGGCGCTCGAAGGGATTGTCAGTCTGCTGGCTCTGACGCATGGGTTTATTCCACCGACCATCCATTGTGTTACGCCCGATCCCGACTGTGATCTGGATTACGTTATAGAAGGTTCACGACCGGCCGACCTGCGCGTCGTTCTTTCCAATTCTTTCGCTTTTGGCGGAAACAATACCACGGTTATTTTCGGCAAATATGAAGGACAGGGTGCGGTCCATGGATAACTATCGCGACAGACCGGACAATCAACGCATTGTCGTGACCGGCTTGGGGATGGTGACGCCGCTGGGTGTGGGCAAAGACGAATTTTCCCGAAGGCTTTTTCAAGGCGATTGCGGTATTGACACGGTGCAGGCGTTTGATACGCAAGCGGTGACGTCGCATCTCGCCGCGGAAGTTCGTGACTTCACGCCGCGCGATTTCATCTCGGTAAAAAATCTGCGGCGGATGGATAAAACGTCGCTGATGGCTGTTGCTTCGGCGCGTCTGGCGATCGATGATGCGGGCATCAGCGTGAACTTGGAAAACCGCGACCGCATCGGTATCCTTTTGGGCACGGCGTTCGGCGCGACGGACGTTACGGTTTCGTTTGCCGGCGCGCTGCTTTCCGCAGGACCGTCTTCAGTCAATCCGATCCTGGTGCCCAACACGGTGATGAACGCGCCGGCGGGACATACCTCCATTGAGCTCGGATTTCGCGGCGTCAACACGACCATTACGCATTTTGCCGTGTCCGCCGAAACCGCCATCGCTTATGCCGTCTCGGAAATTCGGCGCGGTGCGGCGGATGTGATCCTAACCGGCGGGGTGGACATTCTGTCAAAATTTTATTATGAGTCGCTGACGAAGTTTCGCGGTCTGTCGCCGGATAACGGACAGCAAGAAGGCGCTCGTCCTTTTGACGTGCAGCGTAACGGTTATGTGGCCGGGGAAGGCTGCGGTATTCTCTGCCTGGAGTCTCTGTCTGCGGCTCGCGAGCGCGGCGCAAGGGTTTATTGCGAAATGACCGGCGTCGGTTTGGGATCGTCGCCCACAATGCCTGTTGCCTGGCCTGAAAATACGGAGGGCATCGTGCGGACCTGCAAGCGGGCGTTGAATAACGCTGGTGTTGCGCTCGCGGATATATCGGCGGTGATGGCGGCGGCCAATGGCGGCAGGATTTTGGATCAGGTGGAAGCCCAAGCTTATGATGAACTGTTCGCCTCGTGTGAGCAAAAGCCGCTGGTCACGTCCATTAAAGGCGCGATCGGCGAGAGTTTTTCCGGCGGCGGGATTCGGGCTTGCGCTCTGGCGTTATCTGTGGAAAAAGGATGGATGACGCAGACCGTCGGACTTGACCGGCCGCTGGCCCCAATAAATTTTGTGATGGGAGAAAAAAAAGAAGCTGCGATAAGGCAAGCGGTTTTGGCCGGTATTTCGTTTGGCGGAACGTATGCTTATCTTGTTATGAGTCATTGTGAAAGCTAAAGAGGAAAAATTTTGAACGGTGAATGGAATCATTGTAAAGAGGACTTATGAAATTTAAATTAATTTATCCCCAGTGGGAAAAGTTGGAGCGTCAGACACGCTTTACCCTGCCGCCGCACGGACCGGTGGTGATGGCCGCCGCCCTGCCTGCTGATGTGGACGTGGAATTTATTGATGAGAATATTCAGCCGATTGATTTTGATGCGGGAGCCGATTTTGTCGGAATATCGATGATGCTGACCGCGCAGGTGAAGCGTGGCTGGGAAATTGCCGATGCCTTTCGCGCCAGGGGGATCAAGGTGATTTGCGGCGGGATTGCCACGATGCTGCATGCCGAAGAAAGCCAGGAGCATGCGGATGCTGTTTTCCTGGGAGAGGCCGAAGGCCGGATGGAACAGGTCTTTGCCGATTTCAAAAACAATAATCTGCAAAAAGTCTATGACTACATGCAGAATTTTCCACTGATTGAAAGCATCGGGACGGCCAGGCGTAGTATTCTCAATCGCGAGATGTATAATTACAAGGGCGTGCAGATGGTCGATCTGGTGCATGCCTCCCGTGGCTGCCGCTTCAATTGCTATCCCTGCTGCGTCAGTTTTTTAGGCGGCCGGAGTTTCCGTCCCAGGCCTTACGATAAAGTTATGGAAGAGTTGGCCAGCATTGACAACAACCGCCTTTTCCTTGTTGATAATTCTCTGGCGCAGGATAAGGAATGGGAAATAGGTTTGTTCAAGGAAATGATCCCTTTAAAAAAGAAATGGTGTTGCCATCCGATTGAAGACGACGACAAGGTGCTGGATCTGGCGGCGCAGGCCGGGGCGTGGTTTGTCTATCAGGCGATTTTTGATTCATCCGATTTTATCCGCGAGCGCGTCAAGCGCTATCACGATTACGGCATCGGCGTGGAAGGCAGCATTTTACTGGGTCTGGATTATCATACCGAAGATTATATCAAGAAGCTGGTTGATTTTTTGCTGGAAATCGAACTGGATATGGCTGAGTTCACGGTGCTCACGCCGTTTCCACACACCCGGACTTTTGACGATCTGCATAATGCCGGCAGAAT
>CAYGNV010000075.1:5804-10525 GCA_964351355.1 uncultured Smithella sp. | reverse complement strand
GAGACGAATGCGGATATCATAGCGCTTGCCGCGCGCTTCATCTTTGTATCGGGCAATGTTCAGCTCTCCGCTGATCAGCAGGTTAATCGCTTCGGCAATGCTGGCGACATCGACGCCGAGATCCGCCGCGCGGTCACGGTCGATGTAAACCTGAAATTCCGGTTTGCCGACTTCCAGCGACGTATCCACATCGACAATCCCCGGCAGCTTGGAAAACTCCGCGCTGATTTGCCTGGCGTAAATTTGCAGCGCGGCCAGGTCCTGTCCGCGGATACTGTACTGAATCGGCACCTGCCGCTGACCGCCGCCGACCATCGAAATATCTTCCGCGGACACTTTCAGGCCGGGTATCTGCCGCAGCTTGACACGAACTATTTTTTTGATATCTTCCTGGCTTTTCTTGCGCTGGGCCTTGGGCGTCAGATTGACAATCATCAGACTGCGGTTGGCGTAGCCCGCGTATCCCTGGACATAAAAGATGGTTTTTACTTCCGGAATTTCACGTACTATCGCTTCCGTATTGCCGAAATATTTTCCCACCTGTTCCACGGAATAATCAACCGGCGCTTCCATCCGGATCATAAAGACGCCCTGGTCTTCCGGCGGTACGAATTCCTTGCCTAAACCAAATGTCATGATCAGCAGACTTAAAGCAAAAACGCCCAGCGCTCCAAAAAGCACGGATTTTCTGTAGCCGAGCGAGAATTCCAGAACACGCCGGTAAAGGACTTCGAGCTTTTTATAGTACTGTTCCAGAAAATCGCCGGCCCTTTTCCAGATCGATGGCCTGGATTGAATCTGCCGGCCGGTAATTCCCGTGGCCATGGCGTTGGGCATGGATTTTTTATGAGACTTGAGAAAAATCGACGCCATCATCGGCGTTAACGTAAAGGATACCAGCATCGAAACCAGCACGGCAAAAACAATCGTCAGGGCGAACTGGAGGAAAAACTTGCCGATGATCCCCTTCATGAAAGCCACCGGCAGAAAAATAGCCACAATCGCAAACGTCGTGGCCATCACGGCCAGACCGATTTCGGATGTCGCGAAGGTCGCGGCCTCGCGCGGCGCCATGCCCTCTTCCACATGCCGGTAAATATTTTCAATGACAATAATCGCGTCGTCGATGAGCAATCCGACCGACAGAGTCAAGGCCAGCATCGTCATGTTGTTGAACGTAAAACCGAAGGCGTTGATCAGGGCGAAAGTGGAAATAACGGAAACAGGCAGCGCCACCGCCGAGATGAGGGTGGTACGCACATTTCTGAGAAACATAAAAACGGCCAGGATAGCGAAAAGACCGCCGACAATCAGATGGAACTGCACCTCGTCAATGGAGCGGACAATAAACAGCGATTGATCCATGGAAATATTGAGCCTCATGCCCGGAGGCAGAGTTTTATTGATTTTTTCCATTTCCTTTTTAACGCGGTTGGCAACTTCCACCGTGTTGGAACCCGATTGTTTCTGAATAGCCATGCCGACGGCCGGAATGCCGTTGAAACGCGCCAGGGATCGTCCCTCTTCTATGCTGTCCTCCACCCTGCCGACATCTTTGACGCGCACCGGCGCGCCTTTGTAGTAACTGAGGATCAAATCGTTAAAGTCGGCAATTTGAGCAAACTCCCCTTTGATCCGGACCGTGTATTCCTTGGTTTTTGTCTCGATGCGGCCGCCCGGCAGCTCGATATTTTCTCTCTTCAGAGCGATGACAATGTCATTGGGAGACACCTGATAGGCCCGCATTTTGGCGGCAGAAAGCCAGATGCGCACCTGCCGCGGACGCATCCCATAGAAAATGACGTCGCCAACGCCGTTGATCCGCTGCAATTGTTCTTTTAAAATTTCATCCGCGTATGTGGAAAGATCGCGCACCGACCGTTGCCCGGAAAGATTCATCATTAAAATCGGCGAAGCGTCGGGGTCCACCTTGGCAATCCGCGGTTCATCGATATCCACCGGCAGTTTGGAACGGATCAGGGAGACTTTTTCGCGAACATCCTGAACGGCCTGATCGATATTTCTCTCCAGAACAAACTCAATGGTTGTGCGCGACGCGCTTTCCGTGCTGGTCGAGACAATGCTCTTTACGCCGTTGATCGTGTTGACGGCGCCTTCAATTCTGTCGGTGATATCCACATCCATGACATCGGGGCTGGCGCCCTTGAGCGTCGTGGTTATCGTGACAATGGGAAAATCGATTTTGGGGAACAGATCCACACCGATGCTCGGATAACTGACAATGCCCAGCACCACCAGCGCCATAATCACCATGGTGGCAAATACCGGCCGTTTGACGGATGTATCAGCGAGCCACATTGACTTTCACCCCTTCCGACAGATTGTTCTGACCGACCACAACAACCTGCTCTTTTTCTTTCAAGCCATTGACAACTTCCACATACTCGCCGTATTTGTTGCCCGTTTTAATGACTCTTTCCTGCGCTTTATTGCCGTTGACCACAAAAACACGGATCGTAGGTCCGTCATACAGAAGCGCCGTAATGGGAACCACCACGGCATCCCGCGCCGCCTGGGTAAATATCTGTATCCGGGCAAAGTATCCCGGTTTTAACACATGATCGGCATTGGGAACGATAGCTTCCGCCTGCAGCGTACGGGTTCTTTCTTCCACATTCGGATACAGTAAACTGACCTTGCCCTTGAATGGTTTCCCCGGAAAAGCATCCACGGTAAAAACAACCTCCTGCCCTATTTTCAAACCGGCAACATCTTTTTCGCTGATGGTAAAACTGAGCTTCAGTGGATTAACTTTAATCAACTGCAAAAGCGGCGTGCCGTTGCGAACATAATCACCAACAGACACCCTCTTTTCCTTGACCGCACCGATAAGAGGCGAATAAACCTTCGTCCGGGCAAGACGTTCCCTGGAAATAGCCAGTGTAGCCTTTGCCCTCTCCAGTTCCGCCTCCGCAAGAGTCACTCTTGTAGATATATCATCAAATTGTTGCCTCGTAATGAGTTCTTCCTCGTACAAGGCTTCCTTCCTCTTATGTTCAGCTTTAGCATTGGCAAAAGAGGCCTGGGCCTGTTTCAGGGCGGCTTCCGATCGTTGCCAGTCCAATTGATAATCGGTTTCATTGATTTCCACCAGCAGTGTTCTTGCGCTAACGGGCATCCCCTCTTCCACATGGACTTTTTTGATCAGGCCGTCCACTTCGGAGCTGACGACGACCGTTTCATCCGCTTTCAACGATCCGGTCGTTTCCAGATAAGGCTGAACCTGCTTTATTTCCGAAGCCCAGACACGCACATTCGCCAGTTTCTCCGGCTCCGCTTTCTTTTCCCTCTGACAGGCTGTTAGAGAAAAGATGACCAACACCATCAAAACCGTCACAAACAAGACCATGGCAACCGATCGCCTGGGCATCGTATTTGCCGAAAAAGTTATTTTCTGAATTCCCATTGACCTCACCCTCCTTGTGGCACATTGGCGCACATCGACGCGTTAAATACCATCATGAATAAATTTTAACAATGTGCCGCTTGATCTTCTGACTTTTAACTGAGCCAATTGATAGCCGTATAAAGCTTCCGCCACATTCTTTTCCGACGATAAAAGAAGGGTATTGGCATCCATCACATCTAAATTCGTCGCCAGACCGTTTTCATACTGTCTCAAAACGGCATTGTAATTGTCCTGGGCAAAAACGAGTTGATCCTTCAGAAATTTCAGCGCGCCTTTTTGTGTTTCCAAGTCCAGACAAGCGCCCTCCAGTTCGATAGTGATATTTTTCCTGAAATCTTCATAAGCCAGGCGCGCCTGCCGCTCTTTAGCCCTTGCTTCCTTGAGTTCCGCCACCCTCAATCCGCCCTCGAAAAAAGGAAACGTCAGCGAGACGCCGGCCAAAACATTTTCCCGGTTGAATGTTCCGGCCATAGGAGATTGATCCGCACCGTTATAAATGGCAAACAATCCCACATTAGGCCAGAATGCGCCTCGGGCATACTTCACCTGTTGCTCGGCCATTTGTGCCTGCATATCATAGCTTTTGATATCCGCTCTTGAGTTTATGGCCGTCTCGCGTAATTTTTCAAATGGATCAAGATTTGAGGAAGGAATTTCTTCATCTTTTAAACGGAAATTATCTTCAATGCCCGTGATGCGGGTCAGCGCGGCACGCGCAAGCTTAAGCGCATTGGTCGCCCGAAGGTAATCGGCGCGGGCGCCAGACAATTCGCCGTCGGCCCGCAAGAGCGCGGTTTTAGTCGCCTCACCAATTCTCACCCTCTTTTCCGCGGAATGACGGTATTGCGTGAGCCTCTCTACGTTGGCCGCCGTGATTTCAAGCGCTTTTTTCGCTTTGAGAACATCATAATAGGAAGACGCAACAGCAAGGACAAAATCCGATTTGGCGGCATCCAGATCAAACTCGTTTTTCGTAATAGACTGCCCGGCAAATTTCAAAGCATCCAGCTCGCGCGCGGAGAGAGAAAAAGCCTGATCCGCGCGAACTCCCCACGATCCGGACTCATTAGGCTGAATGAGGACACTACTGTAAGCAGGAGGTGCGCCGTATTTGCTTTCCGTGAAACGGGTGTACGTGCCGAACGCCGTTACCCTGGGCATTAAAACCGCCCAGGCCTTATTCTTGCCCATCTGCGCGACATAAACATTTTCTTCGGCCATTTTAATTTTTTCGGAATTTTTCAGCGCCTGCTGGTACAGATCTTTTAAGGCATATTCCTGTGCCAGCCCG
>CAYGNV010000075.1:4608-5704 GCA_964351355.1 uncultured Smithella sp. | reverse complement strand
AGCTTTGGTGAGCAGCGTCCGGGCATCAAGCACTTCCGTTGAACGCGCCACCCTCTCTTTATAACGAGCTTCGGAAATCCGGAAATTCTCCTCGGCCTGATCGATCACTTTCTGCGAAACGGCGATTTGGCTTTCGGCTTCCTGTAAAATGAGATAAGCATTCTTGATCTCCAGCGCAATTTGGTCATTTAGCTCTTTGGCTTGATCAATGGCCTGGTTTTCCATGGCTCTTCCGGCATCAACCCGAAATTTCGTCTTTCCCCATTCCCAGAAATTCCAACTGGCCACCGCCATCACCTGCCAGGTTTCCCTATCTTTATATTCAGTGCCGGAAACGGATGGGGTATCGCCGAAGCGTGCATAATTACCCACAACGCTGACGGTGGGGAAAAATTCACTTTGCGCCGCACGAACCATTTTACCAGCCTGATGGGCCTTGAGTGAGGATATCTTCAGTTCCGGCCGCTGTTGCCGGGCTATTTCCAGACAGTCCTGAAATGATTGGTTGAACGGTTTATAGTCGAGAATATCGACAACTTCAACGGGCGAGAAGCGTTCCCGTTTCAAAAGGGTATTCAAACGGAATTTCGACAGCTCCACGGCATTTTGCGCCCGAACCAGCGCCTGCCTGCCATTGGCCAGTTCCACCTCGGCTTGCAGCATGTCATTTTTGGGAATTAAACCGACCCGATAGAAATTCTGTGCAACATCACGATGCGCGGCCAGCATTTCCACTGCCTGGCGCGACGTATCCCGGAGCCTTTGCATCCGCAAAATATTATAATAGGTAATTTTAACGTCCTGAACCACATCCTGGAACTTGGCCGTCTCTTCAACCAGGGCTGTATCCTCGGCAATCTTACTGGCCTGATAGTTAGCCAGAATTCCCCCGCCGGCAAAAAGCGGCTGACGTGCTTCGATGACCCAGTTGTAATTGTTGATCGTTCCTGTCGCCATATTGCTTGCGGGAATCTGGGAAGGAACTCCGGCAAAGTAGAAACTCGGTTCTTCATGGAGGCGCGTATAGCTGTAAGATGTGCTGAATCTGGGCAGGAATCCGGTCATCGCCTCCCGCTTCCTGGCTTCGGCTCCTTTT
>CAYGNV010000075.1:1231-4508 GCA_964351355.1 uncultured Smithella sp. | reverse complement strand
CCGCCGCGCCGCAGGAAATGCCCGCAAGAATGCCTTCTTCTTTGGCTAAACGCCGGGCAAATGCCACAGCCTCCAAGCTATCCACCTGCAAAACGCGATCGACAACAGACAAATCCAGCGTATCGGGAATGAAACCTGCGCCAATTCCCTGAATTTTGTGCGGCCCGGGTTTTAATTCCTCATGGGCCAGCTTTTGACTGATCACCGGACTTTCTTCGGGTTCTACAGCAACGGAAATAATTTTCTTGCCCATCGTATTTTTTATGTAACGGGAAATGCCGGAAATCGTTCCGCCGGTGCCCACACCGGCAACCAGAACATCAATAGCCCCCTCGGTATCATTCCATATTTCCGGACCGGTCGTTTTTTCATGAATCGCCGGGTTGGCCGGATTCTTGAACTGCTGCGGCAGGTAATATTTCTTCGGGTCAGATGCGGCAATGGCTTCCGCCTTATTGATCGCGCCTTTCATGCCTTCCGCGCCGGGTGTAAGGATAAGATTGGCGCCAAAAGCCGCAAGGACTTTCCGGCGCTCAATACTCATCGTCTCCGGCATAGTCAGCGTAAGCTTGTAACCGCGCGCCGCCGCGACATAGGCCAAGGCGATACCCGTGTTGCCGCTGGTTGGCTCGATGATTTCCACGCCGGGCTTGAGCAGCCCTTTTTCCTCGGCATCCCAGATCATAGCCGCCCCAATCCGGCACTTAACCGAATACGCGGGATTGCGCCCCTCGATTTTCGCCAGAACGGTTGCCTTGGCGCCTGCTGTGATATGGTTTAATTTTACCAGCGGCGTATTGCCGATGGACTGGGAATTGTCGGAAAATATCTTTTTCATGATCTGTCTCCTTCTTAGATGTAGGGAACGGTCGCGCCACCCGAAGGGTGGTTCAAACCGTTCCTTACGTTTAATTATGTTTTATCTAAAGCCTGCTCAATATCCGCCAGAATGTCATCGATATGCTCAATGCCGATGGACAGGCGGATAAAATCAGGCGTAACGCCTGTCGCCAATTGCTCTTCCGGCGACAATTGCTGATGCGTCGTGGATGCCGGATGAATCGCGAGCGTTTTCGCATCACCGATATTGGCCAGATGCGAAATCAGTTGCAGAGAATTAATAAATTTCTTTCCAGCTTCAATGCCTCCCTTCACGCCAAAACCAAGAACGGCGCCCGCGCCCCTGGGCAAATATTTTACCGCTCTGTCATATTCTGGACTTGACTTAAGTCCCGGATAATTAATCCAGCTCACCTTCGGGTGCTTCTCCAGATATTGGGCTACCGCCAGCGCGTTTTCACAATGGCGCGGCATACGCAGATGCAGCGTTTCCAGTCCCTGCAGGAAAAGGAAAGCGTTAAAAGGGGATAAGGCTGGCCCCAGATCGCGCAACAGAACCACACGCGCTTTTGTGATGTAGGCAATATTGCCCATCGGTTTCAAGGCCTCGACGAAATTCAAGCCGTGATAGGCGGGATCGGCGTCGGCGATCAGCGGAAATTTGCCGTTGGTCCAGTCAAACTTCCCTGAATCAACAATAACCCCGCCCAGCGATGTGCCATGACCGCCAATAAATTTTGTCGCGGAATAAACAAGGATATCCACACCAAAATCAATGGGCCGCAAAATATAAGGAGACACGGTATTGTCCAGTATAAAAGGAATGCCATTTTTGTGCGCAATAGCGGCGATGCCTGTAAGCTCGGCCACGTCCATCTTGGGATTCCCGATAGACTCCGCATAAACTGCTTTTGTCTTGGGCGTAATGGCCGCCTCCAGCGCGGCCAGATCGTTGGACTTCACAAAGTTCACTTTAATGCCCAGGCGCGGAAACGTGTAATGAAACAGGGTGTAGGTTCCGCCGTAAAGATTATCCGCCGAGACAATTTCATCACCGGCTTTGGCGATATTCAGCAAGGCCAGTGTGATGGCGGACTGACCGCTTGCCACAGCCAGCGCGCCAATGCCACCGTCCAGAAGCGCAATTCTTTTTTCCAGCACGTCCGTGGTTGGATTCATCAGCCGCGTATAAATATTGCCGAATTCCGTGAGACCAAAGAGCGAGGCGGCATGATCCGTATCCTTAAACTGATACGATGTAGTCTGATAAATGGGCACGGCCCTTGACCCGGTTGTCGGGTCAGGTTCCTGTCCCCCATGTAATACAAGTGTTTCTGTTTTCAATTGACTGTCAATTTTGCTCATATTTTTCTCCCTTTCCTTAACCGATCCCCACCCTAAAGTTTGATCGGTTAATATACAGCGCTTTCATCTTGACAGAACAAAGGGGTGCAACCCCTTGTTCTAAATTCCTGCTCCCCACGCCTCACGTTTCACGAATCACGCCCTCAATCACACCGCCGCCCAGCACTTCATCGCCCGCGTAAAAGACAACGGCCTGTCCCGGTGTAATTGATTCCTGGGCTTCTTTAAAAATAACCATCAATTTCCCGTTTTCTTTTGTCACCATGCAGCGCGCCGGTTTCTTCCTGTAACGGATTTTTGCTTCTACCTTTTCCGGAAATCGATCGGTCAGAAGATTCAGATCGCCGGCTATTAATCCCGATGCGAACAGGTCTTCTTTATTCCCGACAATGACCGAATTGGTCGGGGCATCAAACCGGAGAACATACAAAGGGGTCTTCGCGCTGATTCCCAGACCGCTGCGCTGACCGATTGTGTAATATATAATACCGCGATGACGCCCCAGAACCCTGCCCTCATCGTCGATAATATTGCCTGCTGCTGCCAATAAATTTCTTTCTTCAAAAAATTGCCCGTACTTCCCTTGCGGAACAAAACAGATATCCTGGCTTTCCGCCTTTTGCGCCACATGCAACCCGGCTTGTTTGGCTCGCGCGCGGACGTCCTGTTTGCTGAGATTTCCCAACGGAAAAAGAATCTGCGGTAAATCATCTTTCTTAATCGGATAAAGAAAGTACGTCTGATCCTTATTTTTATCCTCCGGGCGCTTGAGATGCCAGGCCTCGTCAGCATATTCGATTCTGGCATAATGGCCGGTGGCCAAATAATCAAAACCCAGACCACGGGTTTTTTCCAGAAGAGATCCGAATTTCAGATAGCGGTTGCAGTCCACGCAGGGATTTGGCGTTCTTCCGTTTAAGTATTCGGTTGTAAACTTGCTGATCACCAATTCTTCCATCAAGTGAGCGAAGTCAAAAACAAAATGCGGAATTTCCAGTTGACCGCAAACCCGCCTGGCGTCTTCTATGGCGTCGCCACCGCAGCAACTCGCGCGGTCGCCTTCCTGGCGGAT
>CAYGNV010000075.1:0-1131 GCA_964351355.1 uncultured Smithella sp. | reverse complement strand
CAGCTTTGCTTATGCTATCTGGCGGGGCCGCAATGCCGAGCAAATACTCCGAAGCATTATCCAGGGTTCTCCAATTCCAATATTCGTTATCTCAACAGATCATAAAATCCTTCACTGGAACAAAGCACTGGAAGGACTCTCCGGCATCAAGGCGGATCAAGTAATCGGCACCGATCAGCAATGGCGTGCCTTTTATGCATCACCCCGCTCCTGCTTGGCTGACTTGATTATAAACGGCAAAATAATAAATTCCTCCATCCTTTACACCGGACAGGTCGAGAAGTCCAAACTGCTGAAAAACGCCTATGAAGTAACGGAATTTTTCCCGGAACTGGGTGAAAAGGGGAAATGGTTCCGGATTACCGCGGCAGGCCTTCGCGATTCACGTGGCAATAGATTCGGCGCTATGGAGACTCTGGAAGACATCACGGATCAGAAAATGGCGGAAGAAGAACTCCTCAAAAGAACCAAACTCGAATCGCTGGGAACATTTGCGGACGGGGTGGCCAAAGACTTTGACGGTCTGCTCTCAGCAATCCTGCGCAATGTTTTTCTGGCCAAAATTTCCGCCAATGAGGAAGATAAGATCCTGGAAAACGGCTTGGCGATAGCAGAGCGGGCCGGTCTGCAGGCCAAGGAACTGGCGCACCGGCTGATCACCTTCGCCCAGGGCGGTTACCCGGTAAAAAAATTAGAGAAAGTTGAACCTCTAATTAAAGAGGCTCTCCAGAAAGTGCTGGCCGGATCTAATGTTACGTTCCAGCCGGTTATCTCCTCCAACCTCTGGCTGGCCGAGATCGACGCGATGCAGATTCAACAGGTGATTGAAAACATGCTTACGAACGCGAAGGAAGCAATGCCGGACGGCGGTGTTGTGGAAGTTATTGCGGAAAACACAACAACAGGAACCAACATCCGGACCCTGGGCGAAGGCAATTATGTCCGCATCATTATCAAGGACCGCGGTATCGGCATTCCCCGCGAAAACCTCTCGAAGATATTTGATCCTTATTTCACGACAAAAGAAAAGAAGGAACGCGGCGGCATCGGTCTGGGGCTTGCCATCTGCGATTCCATCATTAAATATCACAATGGCCTGATCAGCGTGGAATCGCTTGCCGGCGTCGGCAC
>CAYGNV010000074.1:0-10610 GCA_964351355.1 uncultured Smithella sp. | reverse complement strand
TTAAGATATCAGGCAAAAGAGGAGAATTTCACTTTATTTGCGTTGATGGGCAGATGGATATCAGAAAAAGTGAAAACAATCATTTTAAGTTCTCCTGGGAAGGCAATGATGAAAGTGACCCGGTAAGTGGCTTTGGTGAATTCACTTATAAGGATGATACATTGACCGGCAGAATTTATTTCAAAGACGGCGATGATAGCTCTTTTATTGCAAGAAAAATGAGGCCCTGAGTGAAAAAACCATTCAACAAATGTTGTGCAAATCAAAATTTCAACTTGCTATTTACACAATAATGAATTATTTTATGCACCATGATTATTCGAGATATTTCAGAAGAATTGATACGGGCGGCGGCGGAGTATCCCATTGTAACCATCCTGGGGCCTCGTCAATCGGGCAAAACGACGCTGGCCAAAATGACGTTCCCGGATAAACCTTACTTTTCCATGGAAGACCCGGATATCCGGATGGCGGCTGAAGCTGATCCCAGGAGTTTCTTAGGCGGGCTTGAAGGAGGGGCCATTCTGGATGAGATACAGCGTCTGCCGGTGCTGCTTTCCTACATCCAGGGAATGGTTGACAAGGATAAAAGACGCCGACGGTTTATCCTGACAGGCAGCCATCAACCGCGACTGCATGAAGCCATAAGCCAGTCGCTGGCCGGCCGTACTGCAATGCTTACGCTTTGGCCTTTCTCCAATCACGAACTGCGACATTACAAGTTTGCCCCGAAAGAGGTTTTCGGCACAATCGTCCGCGGATGTTTTCCACGGCTTTATGAGGAAAATATCGAATCTCGCAGGTTCTTCAACAGCTATCTGCAAACTTACGTCGAACGGGATGTGCGCGCTTTGATTCAATTGCGTGACCTGTCGCCATTTCAGAAATTTCTCACCCTACTGGCCGGCCGGGTGGGACAGATTGTCAATTTGGCTTCTCTCTCGAATGATGCGGGTGTATCCGCCACAACAGTCAGAGACTGGATTTCCGTATTGAAAGCTTCTTATATTGTATTCGAGCTGCCGCCATTCTTTGAAAATATTCAAAAGCGCGTGATCAAGTCTCCCAAGATATATTTCACGGATGCGGGCTTGGCTGCTTTTCTTCTGGGCATCAGCGCGGAAGAACAGGCGGCTCGCGATCCGCTGCGCGGCAATCTTTATGAAAACTTTATTATTGCGGACATCATGAAAAGCGCGCTCAACAAAGGGATTCGGCCGGAGATGTTTTTTTTCCGCGACTCCCACGGCAATGAAGTTGATTTGCTGATCAGAGATAAGGGCGCACTGACGCCGGTCGAGATAAAATCTTCCGCAACTTTTTCCACAGATTTTATTAAAGGAATAGAGCGCTTTCAGGCGCTGGGTGCCAAGGGTATCGCCCCCGGATTTATTTTTTATAACGGTGATCAGCAGTTTAACGTCCGGGGCACACGCATTTTCAATCCATGGCTTGTGGATGACATCTGGCAGAGTGTAATACGAGCGTAATACCGGACGTACTTCAAAATATCAATTGATCACTTTCGAATAGAGTGTTGTTAGCTATCCATGCCAGGACAAGCGCGCATAGATACAACCGGAACCCTGCATCATGTGATATGCAGGGGATATGAAAGGGGTCACTTCTTTACCCTGTGGCCAGGATTTTCTTGACATACAACACCGCGTTTCTTATACTGCCTCGCATAGCAATCGGGGAATATTTATGGTTAATGTATCTGAACAATCCACCTAAAAAGGAGCGAAAATGACCCGCATCAATACGGTTCTCGGTCCCATTTCTTCCGGTGATCTGGGAATAACCCTTGTCCATGAACATTGCGTTGTCGGGTTCCCCGGATGGGAGCGGGACCCTCTGTGCGGCCCACCCAACAGGAAAGAAATAGTCAATGCATGTTTGAAAGTCCTGGAACCAGCGAAAGCCTGCGGTCTC
The DNA here is from genome assembly GCA_964351355.1 of uncultured Smithella sp. GTDB lineage: Bacteria > Desulfobacterota > Syntrophia > Syntrophales > Smithellaceae > UBA8904. The sequence goes on along the minus strand of CAYGNV010000074.1, from coordinate 8,675 downwards.
CAATCGATTGTGGAGGTCACTCCTTCAGATTTAAGCAGAGATGTGGATGTCATGAAGGAAGTTTCGGAAAAGTCGCAGATCAATATTATCTGTTCAACCGGCAAATATACAGAAGAGAACGGTATATGGTCCTACCTGAAATGGCGTAACCAACTAAAATTGGGCAACATGGAAACGGATCTCTATGATCTCTTCATGCAGGAGATCACATCTGGAATCGGCCAATCAGGCGTCAAGGCCGGTGCAATCAAGGTGGCAACAAGCCTTAACCGGATTGCTCCCTGCGAAGAGGCGGTGCTCAGAGCGGCTGCCCGCGCCGGCAATGAAACAGGTATTCCCATCATCACGCATACCGAAGACGGCACCATGGGGCCTGAGCAGGCGGAAATCCTGCTGGCGGAAGGCATGAAGCCGAAACGCATCATGATCGGACATATGTGCGGAAACCCATCGCTGGATTACCAGAGAGAAGTTCTGAACAAAGGTGTGAATATTGCCCTTGACCGGTTCGGTATCGAAATCTTTCTCTCTGATGCGGTGCGGCTAAAGACTCTGCTGGCGTTGCTGGGAGAGGGGTTTGCCGAAAGCATCATGCTTTCCAATGACTACGTTGGCGCATCCTTCGGACGGGGAGGGCTATGGCCGGAGCATATGCTCCCCCAAGTGGCCAACTGGTCCTATGCTCACATATTTCAAAACATTATTCCGGCGCTTAAGAAGACAGGGATTACCGACGAACAGATCAGAACAATGATGATAGATAACCCCCGGCGCCTGTTGGGCGGTGAATGAGGAAATGGGGGCGGGGTTATGGGTCGGGTCTTTGGGCTTGAATAGGATAACATCAACGGTGAACTGTTTTTCTCCTGTTTTTCTCTTGACAGAAACCCGTGAGCCTTCTATCGTCGTAACCGCATGATTTCTCATGCAGAGCGAAAGCAGGAACCGCCGTTCACCGTGCGGCGGAAAGGACCAGGAGCATCAATATGAACAACATCAGAGTGGAAAACATCTTTGAAAATACCACCCGGGACAAACACCTGCGCTATATTGCAACCGTAGTCCCGAAGAGCAGGTTCAGATTCGTGCTGCCGCTGATCCTGATGATGATCTTCCTGCTCCCCTTCACTGTGCTAGCCCAAGCCCTTACTTGTAGCCACCTTCCCAGACTGATGGAAGCATTTCACGCCAATCACTACGCCATGAAGAGTGCCACCCAGGCGATCAGGACGCATGCCGTTGACCAGATGATCAAGCGCCTTGATCCCTCTAAAACGCTGCTGTACGAGTCCGATTTGGAGAAGCTCAAACCGCTCCTGCTGGACCTGTTCGAGAGTGCGGAAAAAGGCAGCTGCGCTTCACTCCAGTTGGTTTATGACTTGCTCGTTGCCCGAGCGCGGGAGAACGAAGCCATCGCCAAAAAGATTCTGGGACCGGACTTTCGATCTGACAAGAGGGTGGAGCTGAATATCAATGTGAACAAACGCCCCTATCCGAAGACGATGGCGGAAAAGCAGGGGCTCCTTAAAAAGATCATACAATTCCAGATAGAGAACTCACTGCCGGCAGGAATTGACCTGGCAACAGCCAAAAAGAAGCAGATACACCGCTATGAGTTACAGACGATGCGGGTGGTCGAGCAAAATCCCGCACAGCTCATTGCAATCTCCGCCGAGGCTTTCGCCCGGGCCCTGGATCCGCACACCAGCTACCTGTCTCCCAAAAACCTTGAGGATCTCCAGATTCAGATGAAGCTTTCCCTGGAAGGAATCGGGGCTGTTCTGAGCAGTGACACCGGCTTTACCGTTATTGAAGAGTTGATTCCCGGGGGTGGCGCCGAGAAAACGGGTCTGCTGAAGCCAAAGGACAAAATCATCGCCGTGGCTCAGGAAAGGGAACCGCCGGTTGACGTCATCGACATGGACCTGCGTGACGTCATTAGCATGATCCGCGGCAAAAAAGGCACACGGGTAACCCTGACGATCCTGCGGCAGGCGGATCGTCAGGATCGCTTCGATGTTACCATCATGCGCGACCAGATCGACATGAAGGAGCAGGAGGCGAAGATCACCTACGAGATTCGGGAAGTGAATGGCAGGCAGTACCGCTTCGGCGTAATAGATCTTCCTTCCTTCTATGGCGGTGAGAAGGGCGGCAAGTCCAGTTACGAAGACGTGAAAAAAATTATTGCCGAGGCCGGGCGGCAGCAGGTGGACGGCCTCGTGTTGAACCTGTCGCGCAACGGCGGTGGGCTGCTCGAGGAGGCGGTGCGCCTTGCCGGCCTTTTCATTGGCAAGGGTGGCATCGTGGCAGTCAAGGACAGCCGGGGGCGGATGACGATTCTTGCCAATGGTTCAGCCGCACCGGTGAAGGAATACGAAAAGCACCGCATCATTGCTACCCCCGCGGAGGATGCACGGGCACTCTACATGGGTCCCCTCGTCGTTCTAACGAGCCGGCTAAGTGCTTCGGCCAGCGAGATCGTCGCGGGCGCGCTGCAAGACTACCGCCGCGCGGTGATCATCGGGTCGGACCATACCTTCGGCAAGGGTTCCGTGCAGTCAATAATGCCGTTGCCCTGGGAGCTTGGCGCCATGAAGGTCACCACAGGGTTGTACTTCCTGCCCGGCGGCAAATCGACGCAGAAGACGGGTGTGATGGCGGATGTGAGGCTGCCTGGATGGTTTTCACTCGAAGATGTCGGGGAGGCGGCACTGGACTATCCGCTACCGGCCCAGGCCATCGCGCCCTTCCTGGGCATGCGGGGGAATATTGCGCCGCAATGGAAACCTGTTGACAAGCCCATGATCGCGACACTGATGTCCAAGTCGCAAGACCGGGTTGCGAAAGACGCAAAATTTGCCAAAATCATCAAAGACAACAAAGAAGCCGCAGATAAGAAGGGCATCATCCAGCTTGATGATTTGCGCAAGACGATGAAGAAAGAAAACGGCAACAAAGAGAATGAAACGCTTTCCGAACAAAGACAAAAGGCCAAGGAGCAGTACGCGCCTCTTGTGAACGAGAGCGTCAACATCCTGCGCGATATGGTGGCACTGGGGCCAGTCCTGCCCTGATCAAGAAATAAATTGCAGAGAAACGCGCCGGTATGGCCTATGGGCAACTGTTGCAGGAGTGTATTGCAAGGCCTAGAAAAAATGAGCGACCGCACCATTCTGGGCGGCTTGAAAAACTTATTTTAAAGTTCTTAGCTCGCGTTTTTTGTTGACTACCGGTTCTAAATTTGCTAAGTGATTACGGTTTTAAAGATTCATAAATTCCGGCGATAGATGTTTGAAATGATTGATCTGCATACACATTCCATTTTCAGCGATGGTGAACTTATTGTATCCGAGTCGGCTCAGCGGGCTTATGCCGCAGGGTACAAGACGATAGCCATTACGGATCACGCCGATTATTCCAATATCGATTTCATTCTTCCCCGAATGATTAAGGTTTGCGCAAAGATAACGGAAAAAGGCAAAATTCGGGTTTTGCCCGGGCTGGAGTTGACGCATATTGATCCTTCCGATATTGCCCTGCTCGCTTCTGAAGCCAGAAAATTAGGGGCAAAAATCGTTGTTGTTCATGGTGAAACCCTGACAGAACCCGTACCGGTCGGAACTAACTTGGCCGCCATTCATGCGGATGTTGATATTCTTGCCCATCCGGGCCTGATTACAGAAGAAGAAGTTCGTCTTGCGGCACAGAAAGGCATCTTTCTTGAAATTACCACCCGCAGAGGTCATAGCTTCACTAACGGCCATGTCGCTCAAATAGCCAGAAAATATAACGCGCAACTGGTGCTCAATAACGACGCTCATGCCCCGGGCGATTATATCGGCATTAAAATGGCGACGAATATTGCGCGGGGAGCAGGATTATCAGACGAAGAAATTGCTCACATGTTGGAAAATTCTCAAAAGCTGGTGCAGAGGGCCTGTGTGTGAAGAGTAGTTCCGGTTCAAGGCCGTTGAATATCTGCCTGCTGACGTATCGGGGAAATCCCACCTGCGGAGGACAGGGTGTTTACATCAAGCATTTAAGCAAGGCATTAACCGATGAGGGGCATCGGGTGGATGTCATATCGGGGCCTCCTTATCCCCATCTGGACGATAATGTCCGCCTGATTAAACTGCCCAGCCTCGATCTCTATCATCCGGATCATCTTTTTCGTCCGGAGAAAATAAGAGCTCTGGCCAATCCGCTGAATATGTATGAGTTCCTGAATGTGTGCACGGGCAGTTTCCCGGAGCCTTTTACTTTCGGAGAGCGGGTGTATTCGTATCTGAAAAAACATAAAAACGATTACGATATTGTTCATGACAATCAGTGTCTTTCCTACGGTATCGGAAGGCTCGCGCAGAAAGTCATGCCGACGATTGTCACGATTCACCATCCGATCACGGTGGACCGGCAGGAAGATTATAAAGTAGCTAAAACACTCCGTCAGAGATTCCGTGTTTTCCGCTGGTACTCGTTTATTAATATGCAGTTGAAAGTGGCGCAAAGCTTTTCTCATATTATCACGGTGTCGGAATTCACCAAAAAAGATATTGCCAAAGAATTCTCGCTGAACGAAAACAAATTCCGCGTCGTGCATAACGGCATCAACAATGAATTTTTTTATCCGAAGCAAAACGGTCCGAGGCCGGAAAATTCGCTGATTGTAACCAACAGCGCGGACACACCTTTAAAGGGTCTCAATTTCCTGCTGGAGGCGGTAGCCCAGATTCGTAAAAAAAAGCCGATTCAGTTGACCGTGATCGGTCAGCCCAAGAAGGACGGCATCATTGAAAACCTTGTAACCAAGCTGGGTGTTGGCGATATTGTCCATTTTACCGGACGTATCGACAATGAAGAATTTGCCGATTACTATGCCAAATCAACGATCGCCGTAGTGCCGTCGCTTTATGAAGGGTTTGGCATCCCCGCCGCCGAGGCGATGGCCTGCGGAGTGCCGCTGATTTCAACATCCGGCGGCGCTTTGCCGGAAGTGGTGGGAGAAGCGGGACTGATCGTTCCACCCGCCGACGCGAAAGCGCTGGCCAACGCCATTGAGCGTTTGTTGAATGCTCCCGAAGAAAGAAAAAAATACGCGCAGGCGGGGATCGCGCGCGTCAATTCGGTTTTCAGCTGGAAGAAGGCCGCCGAGGAAGTGGTCGAAGTTTATCGTGAGGCAATGAATGGTCACCGTCGATTTTCATGAACTGAAGTTACAACCGGGTTCTCACGTGCTGGACGCCGGATGCGGCAGTGGCAGACATTTGCGCGCTCTGGCCAAACTGCCTGATTTGAAAATTGTCGGCATCGACCGTAACGCCAAAGATGTAGCCGATGCGCTGACTGGCCTGAAAAATATGCCAGACGCTCTTTCTTATGACTTCCGGGTCGAGACAGCCGATGTCAACGCGCTTCCCTTTGACGACGCGGTCTTCGATTGCGTGATCTGTTCGGAAGTTCTTGAGCATATTCCCGAACACGAAAAAGCGCTTTCCGAAATGGTTCGTGTGCTCAAACCGCAGGGACATTTAGTGGTCAGCGTGCCACGCTATTTTTCCGAAAGAATCTGCTGGCTGATTTCTCATAGCTATTATAACGAAGAGGGTGGACATATCCGCATTTATCAAAAGAAGCACCTGCGCAGGATGCTGGACAAACAGGGCATCACCTGCTGGAAGATCAACTACAAGCACGCACTGCATGCGCCTTACTGGTGGCTCAAATGTCTGGTGGGTTTGAAAAATGAAACCAATATCCTTGTCCGGCTCTATAAAAAGTTTCTGGAATGGGATATTATGAGCAAGCCTAAAGGAGTGCGGATTCTGGAAGAATGCTTGAATCCGTTAATCGGTAAGAGCATCGTGTTTTATCTGAAAAAAGGTTGAGCCTATGAATTTGAATATATCTTTGAGCGAAGCGATCAAACCCATCGAAGTAGAGAAGGTCGCTGCTTTTATCGCTTCCATGCAAAAAGACAGTGGTGAGATTCCCTGGTCGGTCGGCGGCAAGACGGATCCCTGGGATCATGTCGAAAGCGCCATGGGTTTGAGCATTGCCGGATTTCTCGACCAAGCCGAACGCGCCTATCGGTGGCTTCAATCAACGCAACTGGCTGACGGCAGCTGGTGGTCTGAAACCCAGGACGGGGTTATTATCAATGCGACGAAAGAAACAAATTTTGCCGCCTATATTGCTGTGGGCGTTTATCATCACTATTTAATTACGGGCCATGTGGGTTTTCTTAAAACCATGTGGCCGTCAGTGAAGCGCGGCATCCAATACGCAATCAACATGCAGGCGCCGGACGGCGAAATCTACTGGGCCAGAAACCGGGATGGCGTCATGGACAAGATGGCGCTTTTGACCGGATGCAGTTCGATTTATATGAGCATCAAATGTGCGCTGGCTATTGCCGAAGTGCTGGGCATCAAGCGGCCCGCTTGGCATAAGGCCAAAGAGCTTCTGGGTGCAACCATTCGCAATCGTCCCGATCTTTTTAATATGATCAAGTCGCGTTTTTCGATGGACTGGTATTACCCGATTCTATGCGGGGCGGTGAGCGGCGACGAGGCTAAAAAAAGGATCGATCATCACTGGGATAAATTTGTGGTGCCCGACTGGGGGGTGCGTTGCGTGAGCGACCGTCCCTGGATTACGATGGCCGAAACATCGGAGTTTATTCTGACGCTGGCCGCGATCGAAGAGAATACCCGCGCCAAAACAATTTTCAGTTGGCTTGTCGATAAACGCTATTCCGACGGTTCTTACTGGATGGGCGTGACGTTTCCTGATAACGTGATCTGGCCGGAAGAAAAAACCGGTTGGACGGCGGCGGCGGTTCTCATGGCCTGGGACGCCTTAAACGGAATCACACCGGCTGCAAAAATATTTAATCATCGCTATTGGCAAGAAAAACATTGAAGAAGGATCATCGTCCATATTATCTCAAGCGGTTAAGCCATAAATTTGAAAGGTGGTATGCCAATCATTTTCTGGCTCCGCAATGTGAACATTTTGGCCATAATCTGGTTTTTATGAAACCCTGGGGCCTGATCATATACGGCGAGCAGATTTCGATAGGAGATTTCACGACGCTCATTGCCACGATGGAAAAACGAATTCGGCTTACATCCTGGACGGCCAACGGAAAATCAGGAAAAGTTGAAATCGGCAGGCATTGTCTGATCTGCCCGGGCACAAGAATCATGTCAGCCACAGCCATAACGATTGGTGACGACTGCATGATGGCACAGAATGTCTGTATCACGGATGCGGACTGGCATGACCTTTATGACCGCAGTGCATCGATCGGAAACACAGAAGCGGTCATCATCGACAAAAATGTCTGGATCGGCGACAGCGCCATGATTTGCAAGGGCGTTCATATAGGCGAAAATGCCGTTATTGGGGCAGGTTCAGTCGTGGCAAAGGATATTCCCGCCAATGCTATTGCCGCTGGAAACCCTGCCTCTGTCATCAAGTATCTGGATCCGGACAGACCGATCATATCCCGATCACAGTGGATGGCTGATCCGAAAAGGATGGGCGAATATTTTGATGCCGTCGAACGGATCATGCGGGAAAAAAATTCAATGTTGGGGTGGTTTCGATCCGTTCTGTTCCCGCGCAAAGGAGATTGAACATGCGCGTTGCGATTATTGCCGCCCCTTATCCCCTGGAAGAAGTTCCCTCACCGCCGCTGGGTATCTCTTATGTCGCCGCCGCTTTTGAAGCGGCAGGCTGTGACGTGCGTATTTTCGATTATATCATCTCCGGATATTCCAAAGAAAAACTGGCTTTGCAACTGGCCGACTTTCAACCGGACGCCGTGGGCGCGGGTTCGGTCACGATGAATTTTTATGACGCGCAGCGAATTTTGCGCGATGTGAAAAGCATCAATCCGGACATTCTTACGATGATGGGCGGGCCGCATGTCTCATTTACCGTGGAAGAGACGCTGTCCGGTTATCCGGAAATAGACTTAATCTTTATGGGCGAGGCGGATGATACGATTGTTGAATTCGCGCCGCTCATCCGGCAGAAAAATAAATGGAGCGCCATTCAGGGTATCGCATACAGGCTCGGTGACGAAACCATCAACAACGGCAGAAGAGATTTCATTGTGGATGTTGACCGCATTCCTTTGCCCGCGCGGCGTTTGTTACCCATCTCACGTTATCGGGCGTTTGGCTATCCAGTCAGCATGATTACGGGACGGGGCTGTCCGCACGGCTGCATCTTTTGCCTGGGGCGGAAAATGGTTGGCGCAAAAGTACGCCGCCGCAATCCGCAACTGGTGCTCAATGAAATAGAACAGATTCTCGATCTGGGGTTCGAGCGCATCAACATTGCCGATGATCTGTTTGCATCCGATGCCAACCGGGTCAAAGAAATCTGCGACGGCATCAAAGAACGAAATTTGAAATTTGCCTGGAGCGCTTTTGCGCGCGTGGATACGGTTAATCAGGAAATGTTTGACGCCATGGCTTCCACGGGCTGCGACAGCATCAGCTTTGGCGTGGAATCGGGCAGTCCGGAAATGCTCAAAAGAGTCCGCAAGGGTATCACCCTTCAGCAAGCGACAGAGGCCGTCGAAATGTGCAAACAATCGGGCATGCTGGCTCACGCTTCTTTTATGGTCGGATTGCCGGGCGAAACGAAAGACACGCTCA
>CAYGNV010000073.1:0-11051 GCA_964351355.1 uncultured Smithella sp. | reverse complement strand
GCATCCATTTTTCCTATGAGCGCTATCTGATGAATCAAATCCGCTCCGAATTCGGGTTCGACAAAGTCCCGCTGAAACTGATCTTCCGCAAAAAGCGATAACGGAAATATTTTTATTATCAATATTGATATAAAGAAATGGGCAGTAACTGCCAAGCATCAAGATAAATGCCATTACTTAACTGATAATAACATCTGTTCCAGAGTTTTTGTGAGTTGAGGAACATCCCGCTGACAAATCTTGTAGATTTCTTCAACATCAATATCAAAATAATTGTGCGCTAACATATTGCGCAAACCGATGACACCCTTCCAGTCAACATCGGGATACTTCTTTAAGAATAAACCATCGGTTTCCTTGTCGATCTTTTTGAAACTCTCACCAATAGCAATTAGCAGCATGGCAATCGCATCGAGCTTATCTTGATTAGTATCAGTAGCCAAAAAATCCAGAGGTGCATCTATTTCTTTAAAACGCCGGTTGATACGCACCAAGGCATCCATGATTTGTTCCAGCTTTTCCCTAAGTAGCGTGCTGTCATACATAGACGGCCTCGCGGTCAATCCGTGCTTTAAGATATTTGTTCATCATAACCCGATAACGAATCACATCGACGGGCATTCTGAATCTTTGTTCCAGCGCCTCTTTAATATGCACCATGTAAAACAAATCCGGCTCATTCATTTCCACAACCACATCGACGTCGCTATCTTCACGAATCTCGTTGCGGGCAAAGGAACCAAAAATGCCTATTTTTGTCACACCGTATCGTTTTTCAAAATCAGGCTTAAGTCTGCGCAATTCCTGAAGAACGGTTTCTCGATTATTAATATTCATACTATCACCTCAATAATTAATCGATTAATTTTATATACTTGTTTAATCTAAAAATCAAATTATTACGCCAGCAATTAAACGAAAACTTCAGGAAAAACTGGGCGCGGCTGATTCAGAAGATTTATGAAGTTAATCCCCTGGTCTGGTCAGTATTTCATTGACATCGGGCCCGATGTGTAATATGTCGTCCACCCGGAAACATTAATCATAACGAGAGGAACGACCGATTGTAACCCATTGTGCCATAACCGCCCCGCAGTTTTACCCATTGTTTCGGGAAATGCTTGATGGTCTGCCACAGGCTCAGCCTCATGATCCTAAAGGGGCGCCATATCTTTTCCGCCTGACGAAAGAAATCGATTCCGGCTTTGAGATTCTGGATGCTGTTGCCGCGTGCGCTGTGCCCGAAAAATTCTATTTCAGCGCCAAGGACGACCTTTTCATTCTGGCCGGGCTGGGAAGCGCCCTGACCCTCGAAGCCAATGATGCGGAAAGCCTTCTTGCCGGGTTTGGCGACGTCTGGGCTGTAAACGATTCCATCCCGGTCTTCGGCGGGTTTTCGTTTTATGACGATGAAAACCCGGACCCCGACTGGGAACGCTTCGGCCATTACCGGTTCACGCTGCCGTTCGTGGAAATAGGCAAATCTCAGCGGGGCTTCCACATCGCCATTAATTATATCAACACCGGAAGGCTGCCTGTGGATTCGGTTCTGAAAGTAATCGCCGAAGGCCTTCAGGATCTGGATGCGAGGTTTCGGCAACTTCCTCAAGCTTCCAAACCGTCCGGTTTGTCAGTTGAGCTTATCCCGGACAAATCGCACTGGAATGCCATGGTTAAAAAAGCCCTCCACTCGATTTCCGAAGACGTCCTGAAAAAAATCGTCCTGGCCAGAAAAAAGATCATCACCCATCCGGGCGTTTGGGACCCGGCGCAGGTTCTTTGCGCCATGTCCGCCATCTCGGAAAATTCTTTTACCTTCTTTTATCAGGTTGATGAGAGCATTGCCTTCGTGGGTCGTTCTCCGGAACGGCTCTTTCGCATTCAAGACGGCCAAATTCTCGCCGAAGCCATCGCCGGCACCCGTCCGCGCGGAAAAAACGATTTTGATGATCAGAGGCTGGAAGCCGAACTCCTCGACAGTTCGAAAGAAAGGGACGAACACCGGTTTGTGTCCGGCTTTATCGAGACCAAAATGCGCCGGCATTGTTCCAATGTGAAGATTGAATCCAGGGAAGAAATTCTCAAATTGAAAAATGTTCAGCACATCATCACGCGCTTTACAGGACAAACCTGCGGGAACGCTCATCCCCTTTCCATCGCCCGGGTCTTCCATCCCACACCCGCGGTGGGAGGCTATCCTCAGGAAAGAATATTTGAACATCTCCGCCACAGCGAACCATTTCATCGCGGCTGGTATGCCGCGCCCATCGGCTGGATGAACAAAACCAACGCCGATTTCGCCGTCGGGATCCGTTCGGCCTTGGTCAACAGGAATCATTTGCATATTTTTGCCGGAGCCGGTATCGTCAGGCAATCGAACGCCCAGGCGGAATGGAGTGAAACGGAAAAGAAAATGGATAACTTTACAGCCATACTGAGGGAACGCTGATGCCCACCCCGCCGCTCACCGATCACCTGAATCTGCTGTGGTCTTCCCTGATTGTTGCCGAGTTCATCAAAAACGGAATTGACACTTTTTTTATTTCTCCGGGCAACCGCAGCGCGCCTTTGATTTCCGCGCTGGCCTACGAAGACCGGGCTTTGAAAAAAATATGTCTGGATGAGAGGGCCGCAGGCTACCGCGCCCTGGGCTACGCCAAAGCAACAGGGCGTCCCTGTGTGCTGCTTTGCACCTCCGGCACGGCGCCCGCCAATTACTATCCGGCGGTGATCGAAGCCGGCCGGGAGGAAATTCCACTGATCATTCTGAGCGCCGACCGTCCGCCGGAGTTGGTCGGAAGCGACGCCAATCAGACCATTGTCCAGCGAGACCTCTTCGGTCGGTATTGCCGGGATTCCCTTTTTCTCCCCTGCCCCGACGTTCACTATCCGTTGAATGCGCTGCTCGCAAAAATGGATGATATCATCCACCATCCATCCGGCCCGATTCATATCAACTGCCCATTTCGCGATCCGCTGACACCCGGCGTTTCCGGCCATCACCCCATTCCGGCGGACATCCTGGAGAAAGCCAGACGTTTATTTGATTTCCCGAAACCTTACACAACCTATTTTCGTCAAGCACTTATCGCGGCGGACACAAAAGATCTTTCAGCGGTCATCCAAAACACTGCCAGAGGTCTGATCATCGTCGGACGACTTGATACACCCCAAGACGTTCCGGCCCTGGAGCGCCTCTTTCAGACGACGGACTGGCCTGTTTTCTGCGATATCGCTTCGTCTTTCAAAGCGAGAATCCCCGTGGACCGGCAGATATTCAACCTTGATCATCCCGAGGCCCTCCGATTGATTAACGATTACAATCCCGACACTATTTTGCAGTTCGGGTCGGGCCTGGTATCCAAACACTACTACGCTTCTATTCTTCCACAAACCAAGGCCACGGTGATCCAGGTGAGCCCCCGAAGCGGTTTGCGCGATCCGGCTCACCGGGTCAATCTGCGTATTGAGGCGCCGATTTCTGCCATGGCCGAACGTCTAATCGACGAGGTGTTCCCGCGTGTGGAACCGGACGCCTATGCCCGCTTTATGATGTCGATGGGAATGCTGCACTTGATGGTGAAACAAAGCATTGAGACGGATAGGCTGAGCTTCGCCCTCATCGCCTCTACACTGTATGCCGAAGTCCCGGATGATGAAGGTTTGTTTCTGGGCAATTCCATCGCCATCCGCGCCTTCGATGCGGTTTTGCCCGCAGCTGTGCGAAAAATTACGATCATTTCCAACCGCGGCGCAAGCGGGATTGAAGGCAACATTGCCACCTGCGTGGGTTATGCCGAGGGGTCCGGCAAAAGGGTCACGGCGGTCATAGGCGACATCTCGTTTCTCCACGACTTAAATTCGCTTCTTCTGATGAAACAAAGCATCGTGCCGGTAGTCCTGATTATCGTCAACAACGGCGGCGGAAGAATATTTGAACGGCTGCCCATTAACAATTATCCGGAAATTCTCAATCCCTTCATGACAACGCCCCACGATATGAATTTCAAACTGCTTGCCGGACAGTTCGATTTGCCCTACCACAGGATTGAAAAACCGCAGGAGCTGGCACAAAGCTACAACCGGGCGCTGCATAGCAAATGCTCCGCGTTGCTGGAGGTGATCTTGTCGCCGGAAGATGATTTGCGAATATTTAAAGCCATGCAGCAGGTGCGCCTGCCGTAAACGATAAACATAGAAAGAGAGATATATGACATCAGAAATCTTTGATTCGAAAAGCTGGCGGCAGGTTCCCGGTTTTAAATTCGAGGACATTACCTATCACCGCGCGAAAAGCCAGGGAACAGTGCGGATCGCTTTCAACCGGCCTGAGGTTCGCAACGCCTTTCGGCCTCAGACCGTCGATGAGCTATACACCGCGCTGGATCACGCCCGCATGACAACGGATGTTGGCTGTGTACTTATCACCGGCAACGGCCCCTCACCCAAAGACGGAGTCTGGGCCTTTTGCTCCGGCGGCGATCAGCGCATCCGCGGCAAAGACGGTTACAAATATGAAAAGGGCAAAAAGGTTGATCCGGGCCGATTGGGCCGACTGCACATCCTGGAGGTGCAGCGCCTGATCCGGTTCATGCCCAAGATTGTCATGGCCGTGGTTCCCGGCTGGGCGGTGGGCGGCGGACACAGCCTGCATGTGGTCTGCGATCTCACCCTCGCATCGCGCGAGCATGCCATTTTCAAGCAGACCGACCCGGATGTGGCCAGTTTCGACAGCGGCTACGGCTCGGCCTATCTCGCCCGGCAAATCGGCCAAAAAAGAGCCCGCGAGATCTTTTTTCTGGGATTCAATTATTCCGCCCAGGAAGCCTTTGAGATGGGCATGGTCAACCGCGTGGTCGATCATCAGGATCTGGAAAAAGTCGCGCTCGATTGGTCAGGCATCATGAATGCCAAGTCGCCCACGGCCATGCGGATGCTGAAGTTCGGCTTCAATCTGGCCGACGACGGTCTGGTGGGGCAGCAACTCTTCGCCGGAGAAGCCACACGCCTGGCCTACGGTACACCGGAGGCCGAAGAAGGCCGCGATTCTTTCCTGGAAAAGCGGCCCAAGGATTTCAAAAAATTCCCATGGCACTATTAAGTATTGCCGCCATTGATGTTTACCGTTTCGACATTCCCTTTATCCGGCCGATAAGGGTTGGAAGTGAAGTTCTGCATTCCCGTGAAGGATTCATTGTGGCCCTCACGGATGAAGAAGGCCACACCGGATTTGGAGAGGTCGCGCCGCTTCCGGGACTGGATCAGACCCCCCTTACGCGCTGCCGGGATGATCTGGCATCTGTCAAAAACATGCTTGACAAACTTGCCTTGCAAACCGACCGGCTCAACCTGACAGCCCCCTGGCTGGGAATGGCCTTTCTGCCCGGTTTTTTTGCCCCGCATACGCTCTTCGGATTAGAGAGCGCCTTGCTTAGCCTGTATCTCCAACGCAAACTTGCGGAAGGCTCAATTGACTCACTTTACCTGCCTGATCCGCTCAAAGTCCCGGTCAGCGGGCTCTTTATTCCTGATTCCAGCGACAAGGAAACCGCCGCACAGATTTCAGCCCTAAAATCCAGCGGCGTGAAAACCGTGAAAGTCAAAATCGGAAGACTTCCGGCAGATGATGAAATACGCCAAATCCTGAGCCTGGCCGAAAGAATCGGTGGCAATCTGGTTTTTCGCCTGGATGGCAACAAAGCGTTATCAGCCCGGATCTATGCCCGCTACATTTCGGCGCTCGGTCATCTGAGCGTCGAATACGCAGAAGAACCGCTATGTGATGGCGAGACTTTATCTTGCGCGGACGTGCCCTGGCCGCAGGCGCTCGATGAATCGCTGCCCCTGTATCTCGATTCCGGAAATCCCGATTTGTCAAAAATTCCAGCCTATGTCCGAACCATCATTTTGAAACCGGGACTTCTTTCGGGACTGCACGGCATCGCCCGATGCATCGCGGACGCCAGAATGACTGGCATCAAAATTGTTCTGAGTTCCGCCTTCAACACAGGGATCACTCTGGCAACGCTTGGCGTATTCTCCCTGCTTGCCGGTCTTCCGCCGAACACCGCTCATGGATTCGATACCCTGCGTTATCTGGAAGCCGATATTCTAACCGATTCGCCACTGATCCGCGAAGGCTTTCTGACCCTATCGCGAAGGCTTCTGTCGGAAGGGATGCACCTGAACCCCAATGTCCTCACAAAGGAAGCCCTATGAAACAGGCGTTTCTCCTGAAGACATCCATCCGTCTTGATCGCGTGTTTCACACATACCAGGATCATCCGGCCCTGATCACGCCATCCGGAACACAAACTTTCATTGAAGCGGAAGTAAAACTCCGATCAGTCATTTTCAATCTTCGTGACGCGGGTGTCCGCAAGGGAAATCTGGTGGCGCTGCATGGCACAAATAGTGAACTGCATCTCTATCTTTTTCTGGCTGCCTGGGTGATAGATTTTCTCTATATTCCGTTTGATTTCAAATCGCCGCTTGCAAGCCTTCTTTCAGATACGGATATAGATTTTCTGGTGACGGATGAA
The DNA here is from genome assembly GCA_964351355.1 of uncultured Smithella sp. Taxonomy (GTDB): domain Bacteria; phylum Desulfobacterota; class Syntrophia; order Syntrophales; family Smithellaceae; genus UBA8904. Next base: position 4,509 of record CAYGNV010000073.1, on the reverse strand, counting down.
AATATTCCGACGGAAACAAAATGCATCGTTATTCGCCCCCGACAAATCATGCAAACCCGCCGCTTTCCGGATCAAGGCATCCAGTGGCCAGCCATTCCCTTCCGTCAGGAAACAAGCGCCATCTTTACTTCCGGCTCGGCGGGCAGGCCGCGCGGCATCGTCCACACCGCGGGCAATTACATTTACAGCGCCCTGGGAACCAATCAATTCATCGGGATTGACTCCTCCGACCGCTGGCTTCTGAGCCTGCCTCTTTCCCACGTAGGCGGCGCGCTGATCTGGATAAGAACGCTTCTTTCGGGAAGTGCCTGCATTTTACCCGATTCTCTGCAAAACATGGAGGCCTCATTCCGCCGGTTTCGTCCGACGGTTGTTTCTTTGGTTCCGGCGCAACTGATCCGTCTTCTAGACCACGAGGATATGATCGCTTTCCTGCGAAAGATGAAGACCATCATGCTGGGCGGAGCGCCAACGCCTGCCTGGCTGATTGATAAGGCGCTGGATCTTGGCATCCCCATCATGCCGACTTACGGATGCACGGAATCCTGCGCTCAGGTCACGGGCGTGGTCGGGGGCAGCGAAAGAAAGGCCTGCCACACAGCCGGAAGCGTGGTTCCCTATCGCGACATTCGCATCGGGAAAGACGGCGGCATTCTGCTTGGCGGAAAAACACTCTTCAAGCGATACCTCGATGAGCGCAAGGCCAAGCCTGTCGGTGAAAACACATTTTTTAAAACCGCTGATGCAGGTTCTCTTGATGACAATGGAAATCTGACCATTTACGGCCGGACAGACGGCGTCTTCATCTCCGGTGGAGAAAATATTTCACCGCTGGAAATTGAAAATCACCTGCTTGCGCAAGACGGCATCATCACCGCAATTGTGGTGCCCGTACCGCACCGGGAATTCGGACTGACCCCCTGGGCGTTTATCGAAACATCAAAGCCTTTTGATGAAAATAAACTTCTCGACTGTTTAAGAAGCTGTCTGCCGGGGTACAAGCTTCCCAAGAGGATTATCAGGCTTTCAGACGAAGATAAAAAAGGGAAAATAAAATACAGCCGGGAAGCTCTGGCCCGTCAGGCCAGCACAATGGCCGAACGAGAAGGGGGCGCATGAGAAAGACGGTTCTGTGTTATGAGGAAACGGGGCATCCAAATGCCCCGGTCATCGTTTTTCTCCACGGATTTATGGAACAGGCCAAATCCTTCCGCATCATCATGAAATCTCTTTCCGATTCTTTCCGCTGCATCGCGTTTGATCTGCCGGGACACGGGACGTCTCTTTTCGGCAGCATCGACCGTTTGGACAATCTGCAGAACATGGAAGATACGGCGGGTCTCATCTTGCGGGATCTGGATGCGTTGGGAATCAGCCGCTTCACTCTCTATGGGTATTCGATGGGAGGCCGGATAGCGCAGCACATCGCACTGGCCGCACCAAAACGGATCGACCGTCTCGTTCTGGAGTCCGCATCTTTCGGCATTGCAGATGCAGGGGAAAGAGCCGAGCGCTTACAAAGGGACCAGACCCTGATGGCGGATATTCAAACCCCGGAAGCGTTTCGCAAGTTTCTGACGGACTGGTATTCCCTGCCCCTCTTTCGCACACTTCCCGGCACAACCCATCTGCAAAACCTCATTGACGAAAAAATAAAACACCCGGTTGCCGAATATCGCCTTGCATTAAAACTCCTGAGCGTCGGCGGCCATTCTTTTTTAGCCGGACACCTGGCAGACTGCCCTGTTCCCGTTTTTTATTTCTGCGGGGATCAAGACGAGGCCTATCTGCAAACGTCCCGGCAGATCAAAGCCTTACTGCCGGATATAACGGTCAGGATTTTCAAGGAAGCCTCTCACAATATTCACATCCAGTACCCGCAGGAGATCATTAGCGCGATTCGCGAGATTCTGATATAAGACAAAACGTATGAATTCGGAAAAAATAAAAGCATGGGTGCAGGCCAGCCGCCCGCCCTTTTTTATCGCAACCCTCATCCCGCTGACCGCCGGGGCCGTGATCGCCGGTAAGGAGGGGGCGTTTACCGTTTTACCGTTTGTCCTGGTCCTGATCGCATCTTTTCTGGTTCACTTTGCCACCAACATCGCCAACGACTATTTCGACCACATGCAGGGCACGGACGCAGGCGATTCCATCGGCGGGTCGCGCGTTCTGCAGGACGGTAAAATCACGCTTTCCGAATTGCGCACAGCCATTATTCTTCTTTACGTCATGGCGGGCGTTATCGGCTTTACCCTAACCTGGACGCTGCAACTCTGGGCAATTCTTCCCCTGATGGCGATTGCTGCCTTCAGCAGCCTCTTTTATGTGGCGCCGCCCATCCGCTACGGTTATCACGGCCTGGGGGAACTTTTCGTCGGCATCAACATGGGACCGGTGATGGTTCTGGGATCAAGCTGGGTTTTGCTGGGACGTGTGGACTTTACGGCCCTGCCCGTATCCATTCCGATCGGATTGATGGTGGCTTTAATTCTTTACTATCAAAGCATTCCCGATATCGACACAGACGAGCAGGCGGGGAAACGAACACTGGCCGTTCGCCTGGGCAAGAAAAAGGCTCTCCTGGGGCTTTGGGTTTTCGGGATCATCATTTATCTGAGCATTGCCGTGCTGATCGTCTGCGGACAACTTTCATCTATAGCCTGGTGCGCGTTTCTGACTTTTCCGCTTCTGATCAGGCTATGGCTTCTGACCCGATCCGTAAAAAACTGGCTGGAGCTCGATCACCACGGGAAATACATCCGCATCTTTTATTTTGTAAACGGCCTGATTATTATTTTTTCTCTTTGAAATACAGAACGCTCAATTTCAGGGATTTGCCAAATCATCTGCCAGAGCAAAATCAGCAGCAGCGTTGATTTAAAAAGGAAGCGTAAGAAATATGTCCGAGGAGGGATTCACCAAATGGGTTGTCCTTTTCCCCTTGACATACAAGATTACCCTGCCCTATACTCCGTCCACCGAAAAGCAATATCTTATCAATTCAGTCACGTTCCGGCGGGCGCGACTCCCAAGGACGGGCCGTCGGCAGGCGTCACGATGCTCACCTGCCGCAAAATGAAGAAGCAACTGGCCATGATGACCGACGAAATCACGCGGCGCGTTGCTGCCCGTGGGCGGCATCAAGGAAAAAGTGCTTGCTTCGTATCGCGCCGGGATTAAGACCATCCTCTTGCCCGAGTGGAACAAGAAGGACGTCGAGGATATTCCGGCCAACGTGCAAAATGACAAAAGAGGATGGTTTATGGACAAGGCAAGCACAAAACCAAAAGTCGTGATCATCGGCGCCGGCTTCGGCGGCCTTTGGGCGGCGCGCACGCTCGCACATCAGCAGGTCGATGTGGTGGTCGTGGATCGCAACAATTACCACACCTTCCTCGCACTCCTCTATCAGGTAGCGGCGGCGGAACTGGACGCAGAAGACATCGCCTATCCGGTGCGCAGCGTTTTTTGGAACAAGCCGAACATCGATTTTATCCTGGCGCACGCCCGGCGCATTGACCTTGAGCGCCGCCGGATCGAAACCGACCGTGAAACACTTGACTACGATTACCTGATTGTCGGCACCGGTTCGGTCACGTCCACCTTCAACGTGCCGGGCGTCGAGGAGCACACCTATTTTCTTAAAACGCTGGAAGAAGCCGTCACGCTGAAAAATCATATCATCTGCTGTTTTGAAGCGGCATCGCGCGAAACGGATGCGAATAAAAGAAAGGCTATGCTGACATTTGTCATTGTCGGAGGCGGCGCAACCGGCGTGGAGTATTCGGGCGCGCTCGCCGAACTCATTCACGGGCCGCTTATCAAGGACTATCCGACCATCGATTTTTCCGAAGTAAGGATCGTTCTTTTGGAAGCCGCCGACTATCTGGTCGGTCCCATGCCTGCAAATATCCGTGACTATACGACGCAGCAACTCCGGAAGATGGGCGTGGATGTACAATTGAAAGCGGTGGTTGCCGAAGTGACACCACAGAAGGCGACCCTGGGAAACGGTGAGGAGATATTCACCAATACGGTCGTCTGGACGGCAGGTGTCCGGGGAGAGGTTCTGCCCGATGATTCAGGCATTTTTGTCGGTCGTGACGGACGTGTGCCGGTGCGTGACTCGCTTCAGATTGAGAATGACGACCGTATCTACGTGATCGGTGATCTGGCGGCCATCAAAGAAGATCAACGTGTTTTGCCGATGGTCGCGCAAGTTGCGATCCAGTCGGGCGTGAAAGCCGCAAGGAACATTCTTCTTCAAATTTCAGGTAAATCCCCGGAGGCCTTCCGCTATGCCGACCGGGGCTCGATGATTACGATCGGTCGCAAGGCGGCAGGCGTCGCCATCGGCAAAAAAACATTTCAAGGATTGATTGCCTGGATCATGTGGCTGGTCATTCATCTTTTCAATCTCATCGGCTTCCGCAACCGGGTCATGGTGCTCACCAACTGGGCGTGGGATTATCTGCTCTACGAGCGGGCCGTGCGGTATGTCTTCCC
>CAYGNV010000072.1:0-11262 GCA_964351355.1 uncultured Smithella sp. | reverse complement strand
TCACCAGCATATCGTAATGATTTGGATCTTTGATATCTTCATTAAAATACTTCCGGATAAAAGCAATCTGATCTCCATCGTATTTCTTAACATGCTCCAGTGCCTCTTTTTGCGATACTTTGCGATCGCGCATTACCTTTTCCAGCCGTATTTCCAGCGGCGCGATAATCCGCACGCGAAACGCTTTGTCCTTCAGGATAAAGCTGCCGCCCCGACCGATAATGATGATATTACCGTGCTCGGCGTTGGTGTGCATCACGAGAGACAAATGACGGATGTATTCGTTGGGCCAGATATGGCGCGATTCAAAGAACGAACTAATGAGACTGTCGAAAAAAGAAATACTCTTCTCATCAAGCGACTTGATGACCTTGTCGCTCATATGGGCGCTTTCGGCAACCTTGTGAATCAGCTCGCTGCCGACGATATTCATCTGCAGCTCGGTAGCCAGAATCCGGGCCACCCAGCCGCCGCCCGCTCCAGCTTCGCTGGAGAGCGTGATGACGCGTCCCGGCTTCTCGTTCTTTTCTTTCTGCCAGCGCACAACTTGATCTTCAACCAGCTTGTCCACATCCTTTTCCTTGAGTTTGATATCTCTGGTATAGTCGGGACAATTGACATCAAACAAGGCGTTACTTTTTACCCGATAACGCTTCGTGCAGTTCTCACGCCACGCGCAGATGGCACATATTCTTTTATCCGAACCTGTTGTCATGCGCCAGTCCTCCTTCCTAAAATACTTTATGATGCCTCTTCCTGCATTGCCTCGAAACCGGCAACGATATCCAGAAGTTCCTCGGTAATCGTCATCTGACGTGTGCGGTGAAACTGCATGTGCAAATCCTGCAGCTGTTCTTCAATATTTTTCTCGGCATTTTGCATGGAAGCCAGGCGGCTGGCATTTTCACTGGCCAGTGACTCGGCAAACGCACGGTAAAGCGACACAAAAAGATACTCCCGGATCAGCGAAGAAAAAATCTGATCGCCGTCCATCCGGAAAATAGGCAGCGACTTGGAATCCCATTTTTTCCGGGCGACTTCCTTTAGCCAGTCACGATTGACAGGCAGCAACTGAACCATGTGGGGATGATAGATTGCCCCGCTTACATATTTATTATAAAACAAAAAGAAGTGATCAACGTTATGTTTAAAATGCCACTCATCGATAATCATGATGATTTCCTGAACCAGCGGTGTGATGCCCGACGTGGAAGCAGGCGTACCCATTAGCTCGTCAACCGATTGTCCGGCATCCTCAACATAGTCCGCGACGCGGGCGCCGACGGAAAGCACTTTCCGGTTTTCTTTTTTAACGCCGGTCTTTTTGATGTAATCCAGCGTAAAAACGGATATCTGTTCATTGAGCTGTCCGCATAAGCCCTGATCGGAACCGAAGACAATCACGCCAAGCCGTTTCATGGTGGATGTCTTTCTCTGAAGCATCGCCCCCATACGCTCCTTGAGCACAATCTGCAAACCCATTTCAACCGTCCGGTTATAATCGGTGAGCGATTCGACCGCCTTCTGGTATTGCCGGATGCTCACCGCCGCCAGCGCCTTCATCGTTTTAACAACTGACAGAAGATCACCCGCGCTCTTCATCCTTCTTTTCAGGGACTCAGTTGTTTGCATTAGCTTCCTCAACCTCTTCAAAAGGTTTAATGGCCGGTTTAATTTTATTCATAATGCTGTCGCGATCCGCCATTTCCAGTTTTTTCCCGGCTTCAATCCGGCTGCACAATTCCGGCAGTTGTTCATTGACAACGGCGAGCAGGCGTCCCTCCACTTCACGTATCTTATCCGTTGGAACAAGATCCAGAGCGCCACCGGTAACGGAAAGCAGAGAGGCGATCTGCTCGGAGGCGCGCAGCGGTTTGTATTGACCCTGCTTTAGAATTTCGCGCACACGCCAGCCGCGTTCCAACGTGCGGCGTGTAGATTCATCGAGTCTGGTGCCGAAACGGGAGAAGGATTCCAACTCTTCAAACTGCGAGTAAGATAGTCGAAGATCGCCCGCCACGGAACGGTAGGCGGGCAACTGCGTTTTGCCTCCCACGCGGGAAACGGATTTACCGACATCGACCGCCGGTAGAATGCCCTTGCTGAAAAGAACCGGCGAGAGATAAATCTGCCCGTCCGTAATGGAAATCAGATTGGTCGGAATGTAAGACGACATGTCCTGCGCTTCCGTTTCCGTAATCGGCAATGACGTCAACGACCCGCCACCAAATTCCGGCTTCATATGCGTGGAGCGCTCAAGCAGTCGGGAGTGGATATAAAAAATATCACCCGGAAAAGCTTCACGTCCGGGAGGCCTCCGCAAAAGCAGCGACACTTCACGGTAGGCCCGTGCATGAGATGTCAGATCATCATAGATAATCAAAACGTCCCGGCCCTGCTCAACGAAATATTCTCCCATGCTCGTTGCCGCATAAGGCGCGATAAACTGCAAGCCCGGCGTGTCTTCTCCGGTGGCCACCACCACAATGCATGATCCCATCACGCCGTGATCCCTTAAATCTGCAATCACCTTGGCCACATCAGCGCTTTTCTTGCCGGTGGCGCAATAAATAGAAATAATGCCGGTTTCCTTCTGGTTGATAATCGTATCAATGGCAATGGCCGTTTTGCCGGTCATTCTGTCGCCCAAAATTAATTCGCGCTGGCCGCGCCCGACGGGAATGAGCGCGTCAATGACCTTGATGCCCGTCTGCAACGGCACCGTGACCGGAGATCGATCCATAACCGCCGGCGCGGGTCTTTCCACCGGCAGGCGCATGACCGTATTGACTTCGCCCAGACCATCCAGCGGCCGTCCGAGGGGATCGACCACCCGTCCTAAAAGAGCATCCCCCACCGGCACATCGAGCACACGCTTGGTCCGCTGCACTTCGGAACCTACTTGCAGGTGCTCACTGGGATCCAGAAGAACAACGCCGATTTCCTTTGGATCGATATTGAAAACCAGTCCCATATAATTTCCGGCAAAGCGGACCAATTCCTCCGCCCGGATATTCGGCAGTCCGCTGACTCTGGCAATATCCCGTCCGACAAATTCCACCTGACCTACCTCATATTGCCGTAGATCAGGATTCTGACCGTCCAAGACCTTATCCATGGTATCGAACGTGTCGTCCAGAAAGGTCTTTAATTCCTGATTTTCTAATTTGCTGACTTCTTGATTCATTCTACGCCTCCTGACATCAATGCCATCTTTTCTTCCGCTCTTCCTCTTAAGCTATCACCTATAGCCTATAGCCTTTTTATGTTGCATGCGCCTCTTTTTGGAGCGTTTCAGTCAGACTTTCCACAAGCGTCTCCAGATATTCATTGAGACTCCAGGCGATCTTGTGACCGTTCACCCGTAGTTCAATGCCCGATACGATGTCCGGCTCAAGCACATACCGCATTGTAAAACCATTGGTGATCTGCTTCTTGAGGGCCTCCTCGATTTGCGTTTGCCTCGGTCCGGAAATGCCGAAAGCGCTCTGGATAACTACCTGATTGTTGACGCCGCTGATCGCTTTGCGGATCTGAACGCTTTTTTCCTCATCAAGCGCCTGGACACGACGGATAAATTCATCAACAATACGCTCCTCCAGTTCCACATCCGCCAGATCGGCGAGTGCCTTACGCGCCGTCGCATATAATTGCTTGGCCGCGCGCTGGCGCAAATCGGAAAAAAAGGCATCCTTTTCCCGGATCAACATATCCTGCCAGCGCGCTTTAACCGCATCGACATCTGTGCGCACTTTATCCATCAGTTCCTTACGCTTGGCATCGGCAGCCATCGTTGCCTCGTTGAGCATTTGCTCTTTTTTCTCACCAAGCAACTGGTTGCGCTTTTCATAAAGCTCGGCTGCCTCGCTGGCTTCTTCTTTCAGCCGTTCGGCTTCGGCAAAGCGCGCGACTATTTTCGCCTCCCGATCGTCCATCGCCTTGAGAATCCGCCCGTAAAGAAAGCGTTTCAACAAGTACATGAGCAGAAGGAAATTAAAGATTTGCGCAAACAAAACAAACCAGTCGATATGCATGGATCGTCCCCCTTACTTTGTAATGAAACCCCAGAATGGATTGGCAAAAATCAGAATCATCGAGATAACAAAACAATAAATGGCAATGGATTCAATCATAGCCAGTCCGACAAAAAGCGTCCGGGTCAGAGAGTTTCTTTCATCCGGTTGTTGCGCAATGGCCGCCAGGGCTTGTGCGATGGCCTGTCCCATACTCAGAGCGGGTCCGATTGAACCGATCCCCATTGCCAAAGCCGCTGCGAAAATTGATGCCAACGCGACGATACTTGTACTGTCCATAAAACTTCCTCCTTTATAAAAAGTTTATTAAGCGCTAACGCCTTCTTTTTTTGCCTCTACATGATGCACTTCTTCTTCGGCGGAGAGCGCCGACGCGATATAGACCATGGAAAGGATCGCAAAAATGTATGCCTGAATCACCCCGATTAAAAGCCCCAGCGCCTGCATAACCACGGGAAACAAAAGCGGAGTGACGGCCAGCAGAATACCCACGACCTTTTCATGACTCATAATGTTGCCAAAAAGACGAACGGTCAGGGCAAGCGTCCGGGATATCTCCCCCATGACATGGAAAGGGAAGAATATGAAATTAGGCTGGAAATATTCTTTCAGATAATGAAATAGTCCATTGCGTGATATGCCGTAGAAGGGAACAGCGATAAGGACACAAGTAGCCAGCGCTGCGGTGGTTGTGATGGAGGCTGTCGGCGCGACAAACCCCGGCACAATCACCAGTATATTGGACAAGCAAATGAAAAGAAATAATGTGCCGATCAGGGGAATATATTGATCCGCACCCTTTTTCGTCATCTCGGATATTTCGCCACGGATAATCGATATAATGACTTCCAGGAAGTGCTGCCAGCGCGACGCGTGTATTTCCGAAGAAAGATTGCGGGTGACCAACCAGGAACCAACGACCAGGATAGCCATTACCAACCATGTATACAGAATTGTCACATTGATGATAATAAAATTCCAACTCCAGATGATGACCTGATCCGGGCTGATCTGATTGAGGGATACAATCTCCATATCGACTCCTTGAACCGGCTTTAACCGCGTTTTCCTTTAATGAACCGTCTCGGCCGTCTTTTGCGGGCCCAAACGGTGTGTCAATATTTTTCTGATCACAATAAAACCCAGCATGGCCGCGGCCAGACGCTCCCAATGGCCTCCCATGACAAAGTAAAATCCCGCCATCACCACAGCCATTCGTAAAATAAAACTTCCCAGCAGCAAACGCACGGAACTTGTCGTTGCAGGCAGGCGGCGCACAGTCTGCCACAGCGCGGTAAAATAAAACGTTCCCAGGGCCAACCCCGCGACAAACGAAGCCACGAGAATAATCATTGTGGACGGACTCATATTATTCTTCCTCAATAATCTTACTGCGCACTTTTCTGACCCAATAGGCCGCATTGATGGAACCGATGATAACACCGGCAATCAGTAACATCAGCGCCCAGGAATACTGACTGGGCCAGGTTCGGTCAATCCAGAGTCCCAAGGCGACTCCAATCAACGTGGGAATAGCCACCGCCCAACCGACAATGCCGAACATACCCAGACCAAACCAGACCGTTTCGTCCTTATGGCGGATACCCTTCAGACGCAGTGCTTCTTTTCTGGCCACTTGCTCGGTGAAATGATCCGCCATCTTCCGACGGCGCTGATTGGGTGTTCGTCTTATTTCAACCATGTTATGTTCTCCCTACTTCAATTCTACAAAGCGTCTGATGAGACTTGCCTCCAGTTTTGCCGAAGCAGACCGAACCATTTTTTCCCGTTCATCCAGAACATCATATTGTTCCACCACCACCTGTTTGAGCTTTCCCAGATCAGGCGCGCGCACGGCGTTGCGAGTGGAGACCAGCACGTCCGACCCTTTTTTCACCAGCGTGCCGACATCCATCGCTAATAATTCCTGACCGCCTGTGGCCAGTTCATACGTAAAGATTCCTGGCGCCAGCGTGGCAGTAAAATCAATGTGGTTAGGCATCAGACAGAAAGAGCCGTTTTCCGCTTCCGCGACGATCTTCTTGACTTCCTGCACCATCATGACTTCGGCCGGCAATAAGATTTTAAGCAACATGTTCTATCTTCGCCTCTTCAATGGGTCCAATCATATATAGCGCCCGTTCCGGCATGTTGGCAAACTCATCGTTGAGGATTCGCTCGCAGCCATTGAGTGTGTCTTCCCGGGAAACCATTTTACCCGCGGTGCCTGTGAACTGTTCGGTGACAAAGAAGGGTTGCGTGAAAAAACGCTCCAGACGGCGGGCGCGATATACGGTGCGTTGATCTTCCCGAGATAATTCAGAAATACCCAGCATGGCGATGATGTCTTTTAAATCTTCATAGACCGCCAATGTTTTGCGGATTTCCTGTGCAATTTTGTAGTGGCGTTCTCCGGCAATATTCGGCATCAGCATTTTGGAGCCGGATTGCAGCAGATCGATGGCTGGATACAATCCTTCACTGGCGCGCTTACGAGACAAAGCGATGGTTGCCGACAAATGGCCGAAGGTGTGCACGGCTGAAGGATCGGTAAAGTCGTCCGCCGGCACATAGACCGCCTGAATGGATGTGATAGCGCCGGTCTTGGTATTACAGATCCGCTCTTCGAGCTCGGCCAGCTCCGTGGCCAGCGTTGGCTGATATCCCAGACGCGAAGGCAATTGCCCCAGAAGACCAGATACTTCCATGCCGGCCTGGATAAAACGGAAAATATTATCGATCATCAGTAAAACATCCTGTTTCGCGTCGTCGCGGAAATACTCCGCCATCGTCAGCGCCGCGTGTCCCACGCGAAATCTCGCGCCGGGCGGTTCGTTCATCTGGCCGAACACCATGACGGTATTCCCCAACACGCCGCTTTCCTCCATCTCGCGATAAAGCTCTTCGCCCTCGCGGCAGCGCTCGCCGATTCCGCAGAAAATACTCATGCCTTCATGCCCGCTCACCGTATTGTGAATCATTTCAGTTATCAAAACGGTCTTGCCGACGCCCGCGCCGCCAAACAGCCCGGCCTTCCCGCCACGTTCCAACGGCGCCAGAACATCGATGGCTTTAATGCCGGTTTCAAATATTTCAGAAACGGTGGATTGATCGCGCAGAGGAATAGGCTCGCGGTGGATGGATCGGAGTTCGCACCCTTCGACATCGCCCTTCTTGTCGATGGTGTTTCCGAAGACGTTAAACACTCGCCCCAGAAGCGCAGGGCCCACGGGCACCTCGAAAGGCTTGCCGGTATCGGTGACAATCTGGCCGCGGGCCAGACCCTGTGTAGGCGTCAGCGCAACGCCCCGAATGGTATTGTTATCCAGTTGCGTGAATACTTCGATAACGTACTCACCCTTTTCACCGGCAATAAGCACATTACGGATCGACGGCGCTACGGGAAAGCGGACATCAACAACACTGCTGCGGATGGATAAAACCTTTCCTTGATTCATTTGTTCGGCCACGGTTCATTCACCTCGTTTTATTTTTTCATGGGAGGTTTTCCCATTAATGAAACATAATTTTCCTTCTTTCATTATGACTATTCAAAGAAACGGACAGACTCTTTATGCTTTGTCATAATAGCAACAGCTATGCCAATTGCTGTTCTTGGGCGCAACCAGCCGTTATCATTGGAGTGATTTAATCGGATGAAAAGACACATCAGACAACAAGGCGACACGGATGTCACAGACAAAGATGGCCAGCCTTGTGCGCAACTCACCAAATGCGTACAGCGGTGAGCTGAGAATGCTGCGACGCTTTTGTCACAGGGGCATGACCGAAATGTCACCCCCTAAGGAGAGTTGACGTATTAAAAGCACGCTTTGACCTTACGATGTAGATGATATATAAATAGACAAATATCTTCTCGTAGATTCACCCAACAAATTTTTAGGGAAAAAGTCTTCGCAACGAAAGAAAACGGGTCCCATGACGATTCGCGACATTATTTCCGACACAACGATTAAACTGGAAGCCGTGGGGATTCCTTCGGCCAGACTGGACGCGGAAGTTCTGTTGGCTTTTTGTCTAAACTGCGACCGGGTGGAGTTTATTAAGAATCCCGACAGGCCAATAAACAACGCTCAAACGACGGCCTTTCAAAAACTTCTCGACAGACGATTGCGCTTCGAGCCGGTCGCCTACATTACCGGACGCAAGGCCTTCTGGTCTTTCACACTGGAAGTTAATCGTGACGTGCTGATTCCCAGGCCCGATACGGAGGTGATCGTCGAAGAAGCGCTCGCCGTCTGCCGGACTCAGGCTTTTAACCAGCCACGTATTTTGGAGATCGGTACGGGCAGCGGTGCGATTGCGCTGGCTTTGGCTAAAGAAATTCCCGAGGCACAAATCACAGCCACCGACGTTTCGGCGTCGGCGCTGAAACTGGCCCAAAAAAATGCTTGTGCTCTGGGACTGGGAAATTCGATTACCTTTCTTCATGGCGATTTATTTAAACCGGTTCATAGCGAACAGGATATGATCGTTTCCAATCCGCCCTATATCGGAGCCGAGGAATATGAAACACTCGCCGCCGGCGTTAAAGATTATGAGCCACGCGAGGCGCTCCTGTCCGGACAAACAGGTCTGGAATTTTACGAAAAATTAATATATCAGGCACATAGCCACCTTACAGAAAATGGCTGGCTTTTGCTCGAAATCGGCGCTAAACAGGGCGAAAGTGTGCGCGCCATCATGGCAAATACCGGTTTTTATGATCGTATTGATGTGCGCGCTGATTACGCGGGACTTTCGCGCGTAATCAAAGGAAGGAGAAAATAAGTGGATAAAATAGTCATTCGCGGCGGTAAGCCGCTCCATGGAGATGTTCAGATCAGCGGCGCGAAAAACGCCGCACTGCCGGTTCTGACGGCGGCGCTGCTGACGGAAGGAACGTGTACGTTTCATAATATTCCCGATCTGGTCGATATCAAAACCACCTGTAAGCTTTTAAAAAATATGGGTGTGAAGATTGAAGGCAACAACACCGTGCAAATCAGCGCTGCTAAAATAATAAACAGCGTCGCCCCCTATGATCTCGTCAAAACGATGCGCGCCTCCATATTGGTTCTGGGTCCGCTTGTGGCGCGCATGGGCAAGGCCCGAGTGTCCCTGCCGGGCGGTTGCGCCATCGGCGCAAGACCGGTTAACCTGCACATTAAAGCGCTCCAGGATATGGGTGCTTCCGTGGAATTGCGCGGCGGTTATATCGAAGCCAAGGCGGATAGACTCAAAGGCGCCAATATTTATTTTGATCTGCCGACGGTCACCGGCACGGAAAATATCATGATGGCGGCCACACTGGCGGAAGGCACTACGGTGCTCAATAATGCCGCGCGGGAACCGGAAATCATCAACCTGGCGGATGTTCTTAAAGGCATGGGCGCGAGAATCAGCGGCGCGGGAACGGATGTCATCACGATCACCGGCGTAACATCGTTGAAAGGGACCGAAGCGTCTATTATTCCTGATCGCATCGAAGCCGGCACCTTTATGATTGCCGCCGGAATGACGCAGGGTGAAATCAATGTATTAGGCTGCAACCCCCAGCATCTGGAAGCTCTGATCAACAAATTGCGTGACACCGGTATGAAAATCACATCTATTGACGGAGGGCTGAAAGTCGCCGCCGGCCGTAAAATCCATAGTGTTGATGTGAAAACCCTTCCCCACCCCGGCTTTCCCACGGATTTGCAGGCGCAGATCATGGCTTACATGTCCATTGGCAGCGGCCTTTCCGTGATTACGGAAACCGTTTTTGAAAACCGTTTCATGCATGTGAGCGAACTCATGCGCATGGGCGCGGACATCACAATTCAGGGCGGCAGCGCCATTGTCCGGGGCGTACCGGCGCTCTATGGCGCGCAAACCATGGCCACGGATTTGCGGGCTTCCGCCTCACTGATTCTGGCGGCGCTGGTGGCCAAGGGCGCCACGGAAATTTCGAGGGTTTATCATATTGACCGCGGTTATGAGAATATTGAAAAGAAATTCTCCGCGCTGGGTGCGGACATACAAAGGATGAAACAATAAGATGAAAATTATTCGAGCCGACGCAACTGAATTTCGTGATTTTTTTCAAGAATTACGGCGGCGAGGCGGTGCGTTTACGCCGGATCTGCTGGCAAACGTGGCCCAGATCATTCACGATGTTTCCGTGCGCGGCGATGAAGCGCTTTTTCATTATACCAAAAAGTTTGACGGCCACGACTTGACCGCGGCAACGCTCGAAGTAACAGAGGCGGAAAGAAAAGAAGCGCTGGCCAAAGTAAAAACGCAGGACCGGGACGTGATCCGACTTGCCGCCCAGCGGATTGAAAAATATCATCGTCACCAAATCGCTTCAGGATATTCGATTGTTGATGAAGACGGCGTGGAATTGGGTCAGCGGATACTGCCCTTGCAACGGGCAGGCATTTACGCGCCAGGCGGCAAGGCTTTTTATCCTTCCACGCTGCTGATGGCGGCTATTCCGGCGCGCATTGCAGGTGTCCAGGAAATCATCCTGGCAAGCCCCGTGAAAGACGGTCAACTCAATCCGCTCATTGCCGCAGCAGCCGACGTCGCAGGCGTTGACCGCATCTTCAAGGTCGGCGGCGCGCAGGCTATCGCCGCACTGGCCTATGGAACGCAAACGATTCCGCGCGTGGACAAAATTGTGGGACCGGGTAATGCCTATGTCGCCGCGGCCAAGAAACTCGTATTCGGACAGGTCGCCATTGATATGATCGCCGGCCCCAGCGAAGTGGTGATCATTGCCGATCAAACCGCCAATCCCGCTTATGCGGCGGCGGATATGCTGGCGCAGGCCGAACATGATGAAATGGCGGCGGCTGTTTTATTCACACCCTATCCCGATCTGGCCTGCCGCGTGGCGGGAGAAATCGAAAAGCAGTTGCAGAATCTCCCCAAGAAAGGGATCATTGAAAAATCTCTGGCTCAATACGGCGCGATCATCATCACATCCGGCATCGGCCAAGCCGTGGAGCTGACCAATCTCTTCGCGCCGGAGCATCTGGAGCTGATGGTGGAAAATCCGAAGGATATTTTAGAGCAAATTCGCAACGCCGGTTCTGTTTTTCTGGGATCCTACACACCGGAAGCCTTAGGCGACTACATCGCCGGGAGCAATCATATTTTGCCCACGGAAGGCACGGCGCGGTTTTCATCCCCCCTGGGTGTTTATGATTTCTACAAGCGGATGAGCGTGCTGTCTTTC
>CAYGNV010000071.1:5663-11313 GCA_964351355.1 uncultured Smithella sp. | reverse complement strand
GCCCAATGGACCCGAACATCCGGGATGGAAATCTGCACGATTTCCTCCCTCAGGGAATTGCTCGAAAATCTTTTCTGAAACCGGCTGCAGTAAAAAAATAATCAAATTTTTTTTACACAATCTTGACACAGGGTAATTCATGCATAAAATAGCGCCGCTTGAGCAGCATTCATAAAATTTAACATAAAAAGGAAGAAAGGAGTAGAAACAGTATGAAAATCAGACCTTTACAGGATAGAATCATTGTAAAACGTTTGGACGAGGAAACCAAAACCAAGGGGGGGATCATCATCCCCGACTCAGCCAAAGAAAAGCCAATCGAAGGCAAAGTCACCGCAGTCGGCAAGGGGAAAGTGACCGAAGAAGGCAAAGTCCTCCCGCTGGACGTTAAAGTCGGAGATAAAGTCCTCTTCAGCAAGTACGGCGGAACCGAAGTCAAAATCGACGGTGAAGAATACCTCATCATGAGAGAAGACGACATTTTAGGCATTATTGAAAAATAAGAATATTTTAAGGAGGAACATATACAATGGGAGCAAAAATACTTCTTTACGATGAAGAAGCAAGGAAAGCGATTTTGAAGGGTGTCAACACCCTGGCCGATGCCGTAAAAGTAACTTTGGGTCCGAAAGGCCGCAACGTTATTATTGACAAGAGCTATGGTTCACCCACCGTTACGAAAGACGGCGTGACCGTAGCCAAAGAAATTGAATTGGAAGATAAATTTGAAAACATGGGCGCGCAGATGGTTAAAGAAGTCGCCAGCAAGACCAGCGACGTAGCCGGTGACGGCACCACCACGGCAACCCTTCTGGCGCAAGCCATTTATCGCGAAGGAGTGAAAGCAGTCGCAGCCGGTTCCAATCCGATGGATATCAAACGCGGCATCGAAAAAGCAGTGGAAGTCGTCGTCAAAGAGCTTGGCAAGATGAGCAAACCCACCAAGGATCAGAAGGAAATCGCCCAGGTCGGCACCATTTCCGCCAATAACGATGAAACCATCGGTAACATCATCGCCGGCGCCATGGACAAAGTCGGCAAGGAAGGCGTCATCACGGTTGAAGAAGCCAAAGGGCTGGAGACGGAACTGGAGATCGTGGAAGGTATGCAGTTTGACCGCGGCTATCTTTCTCCCTACTTCGTCACCAACGCCGATAAGATGCTGGTCGCTCTGGAAGACGTATTAATCCTGATTTACGAAAAGAAAATCAGCGGCATGAAAGACCTGCTGCCGGTTCTGGAACAAATCGCCAAAATGGGACGCCCGCTGCTGATCATCGCCGAAGACATCGAAGGCGAAGCGCTGGCTACCCTGGTGGTCAACAAGATTCGCGGCACCCTGCATGTTGCAGCCGTCAAAGCCCCCGGCTTCGGCGACCGCCGCAAGGCCATGCTCGAAGACATCGCCATCCTCACCGGTGGTAAGATGATCTCCGAAGACATGGGTTACAAGCTCGAAAACGTGAAGGTTGAAGACTTGGGGAAAGCCAAGAAGATCACCATCGACAAAGACAACACCACGATTATCGATGGCGCCGGCAAGCGTGCCGATCTGGAAGGCCGTGTCAAACAGATTCGCGCTCAGATCGAAGAGACCACGTCCGATTACGATAAAGAGAAACTTCAGGAAAGACTGGCCAAGCTGGTCGGCGGTGTTGCCGTGATTAAAGTCGGCGCTGCAACCGAGACCGAAATGAAGGAAAAGAAAGCCCGTGTGGAAGATGCTCTGCATGCCACCCGCGCCGCTGTGGAAGAAGGAATTGTTCCCGGTGGTGGCGTTGCTTATCTGCGCACACTTCCCGCATTGGCTAAAATGGCTTTGGAAGGTGACGAACAAATCGGTGTCAACATTGTTAAAAAAGCGATTGAAGAGCCGATTAAAATGATCGCCCAAAATGCCGGCATGGAAGGCAGCATTGTGGTCGAGAAAGTCAAAGAGAAAAAGGGTTCCTATGGTTTCAACGCCCGTACCGACGTGTATGAAGACATGATCGTGGCCGGTGTCATCGATCCCACCAAGGTCACCCGCTTTGCTCTGCAGAACGCAGCCTCAGTTGCCGCTCTGCTTTTAACCACCCAGTGCATGGTTGCCGACAAGCCCGAAGAGAAGGGCGCAGGCGGCGGAATGCCCGGTATGCCTCCCGGTGGCGGATATCCCGGAATGGGAATGTAAGAAAATCAGGCCATCGGTTATAGGCCATAGGTTGAACTGTAAAAGCCCCTTGTCCATAAAGACAAGGGGCTTTTTTCGTTTTCCTAATTTCTTTAAAAATCCATTTTATCCCATAGGGATAATAGGTTTATAGAAATGCATATTCGAAAACAATCTACGACCACATCGGGGTCGCACGTATGTTGACACAATTAGCTATAGACGTGAAACCCCGTCGGGGTTTATATGTGATAATGAATACCATTTTGGAAAAAACATCGGCGTCCTTAATATTTTCCCGCGCGCTTTGCCGGGTCCTGGCAATAAAATTTTTTTAAAACGCGGTAAAGTTCAGGTGCGGATTTAATCATCAGGAGCGGTTGATCAAAAAAGTGCTCCGTGGCCACGGCGAAAAATTCCGCTTCATCCGTTGCACCATATTCATCGAGGAAAGGTTGTTTGCCTTTTTCAATATCCTTGAGCAGCCGCAGATATTCGCGCGAGCAGGTCGCAACCCAATCCTGATATTCCGTGCTGTAACGCAGTCGGGGCGTGCCATCCGCTCTGCCGTCTTGTATATCCAATTTGTGGGCAAATTCGTGAAAAACCACATTGAAGCCGGAACCGTTTTCGCGCCCCCCTTGCAGGACTGCATCCCAGGCCAAAATTACTGGCCCCTGCTCGAAGGCCTGGCCGGAAACGGGGCCTTCGGGCTCCATGGGTTCCATCGCGGTTTCAAAAAAGCCAAGCTTGCGTTCAGGCAGGACCACATCGGAAGGATAAACAATAATCGTTTCAACGTTTTCGTAAGTGTTGTGGGGAAGGTTCAAAATCAGAAGGCAGGCCTGAGCGGAAATCGTCATGCGGATTTCATCCGTGAGCTCCAGGCCTCCGCAGCCCTCCCACGATTTTTCAACGATGAATATCTGGATCAGATCGCACAGACGCCTGCGTTCATCATCATCCAGCATGCAGTAATGAACGAAATTCCGGCGGATAATATCCTCCCAGGCGGGAGGAAACGGTTCTTGCAAAATCTTTTTGTGGCGGCGGTTCGTCCACCAGCGAAACATAGGGATTCCCTTTTTATCGTTCTAGCTTCGTTCCACAAATTCCACGATATTGCCATCCGGATCTTTGACCATCGCGATGCGCACGCCGGGTCGAAGTTCTCTTTCCGGTAAAGTAAATTCTATGCCGATTTTCTGAAGATTGGCACAAAGTTCAGAGAGGTTCTCGATGACAAAGGTTACATAACGGAATCCGAGTTGATTTTCCAATCCAACCGCACCGCGGGGAGGAAGTACTTTGGGGTCAACCAGCTTGAAATCGCTTGTGCCGAATCGCAGTCGGTGCATCGTGCCAAACCATAAAGGAACTGTGCCCACAAATTCCAACCCCAATATATTCTGATAAAAGTTGAGGCTGGCCTTGATGTCACTGACAATCACACCCATGTCCAGAGAATTCTTGGCCGGTTTCATCATGTTGATTACTCCTTTCTGAGGATGAACAAAACCTTAGCATTTAAAAAAGATAAAATTAAAAAGAACACAACGGGCATTAATAAGCATTCTGCCGAAATGAGGGGCGGGAGGTTATTTGCTCCCGCCCCAAAGAAATGGTTATTCCAGCAGATAGGATGCTTCGGGGATTTCCATCACGGAATTGTCGCCTTCTTTGATGACGCGCAGGATCAGTCCCACGTTGGGAAGAAGGTTATGAGCGAAGAACTTTGCCGACGCTATTTTGCCGGCGTAGTAAGGATATTCAAAATGTTCCTTGCCGATCTCATCAACTTTCTTCTGGGCGATGAGGGCGTGTTCCAGCAGCAGCTTCGCGCCATAGATGTAGCCGGTAGCATGAAGGATTCGTGTGGCAAAGAAACCGATCATGCCGAACTTACCCTGGCCCAGGTATCCGGCCATCGTTCCCTGGATGTCCTTGTACTGGTTCAAGGCCTCGGCAAGCAGAGCGACCTGCGCGCTTAAATTTTTATCATCTTTATTATCGGCGGCAAATTTTTCCAGTTCTGCAAACCACAAGGCAAATACCTGTCCCCCGGCCATCATCCATTTGCGGCCGATGAGGTCCATGGACTGAATGAAGTTGGTGCCTTCCCAGATGGGGTAAATCCGGCTGTCCCGAAGCTGTTGGGCGATCGGGTAATCCTCGGAGAAGCCATAACCGCCGTAGCACTGCATCGCTTCGGAAATGCTGAGGAACGCCATATCCGAACACCAGGCTTTGACGATCGGTATGTTGACTTCCACAAAAGCCTTGGCGCGTTTTCGTTCGTTTTCGTCGGCGGTGTTTTCCGCGATATCCATACAGTAGTAGGACATGGATATCATTGCGCGGCTGGCCTCGGTGATGGATTTCTGATACATCAGCATGCGGCGCACATCTTCGTGATTAATGATGGGAACACGGCCTGCTTTGGGGTTGGTGAGCTGACGTCCCTGAATACGCCCGGCGGCATACATGGCCGCATTGTTGTAGGATACCGTGGCTGCCGCATTAGCCGCCAGTCCCGTCATGGTGCGTTCTTCGTTCATCATTTGGAACATCTGGGCCATGCCTTCGCCTTTGCCTTCCACTGGGGCATTACCCAGGAGGTAGCCCCGGCACTTGTTTTCTTCGCCAAAATTAATGATGCTGGTGGCCGATCCCCTCAGGCCCAATTTGTGTTCGACGCCGCCGCAGTTGACATCGTTGAATTCACCGACTTCGCCGGCTTCATTGTGCCAGTATTTCGGAACGACAAACAGGGATATTCCCTTGGTGCCCTTGGCGCTGCCTTCAATGCGGGCCAGTGTCAGATGGATGATATTTTCGGTAATGTTCTGATCGCCGCCGGTGATGAAGCATTTCGTGCCGACAATATTGTAAACGCCCGGTTCATTGGTGGGGGTGGCCTTGGTGATAATATCGCCGACGTCCGAGCCGCTGTTGGGTTCGGTCAGGTCCATGGTGCCGGCCCACTGGCCGGAAAACATTTTGGACAGAAAAATATTTTTGACCTTATCGCTACCGAAGTCGCGGATCAGGCCGACCGCGCCCGTGGTCGCCATGACGTAGGGACCCGAGGCCGCATTAGCGGCGCCCATGTATTCATTGGTCGCGCCCAATATACACAAAGGCAGAGAACTCGGGTCACGGTGATCGGCATTGCTGGAACCCAGCCCGCTTTCCTGGACAGTCCAATAAGGCTTCATGAAGGATTCGGGAACAGTAACTTTGCCGTTTTTATACATGGCGTGAATTGTATCGCCATCGTCGTTGGTGGGCGCAACTACTTCTTTGGCTATTTTCATCGCGTTTTCCAGGATGGAATCGATGTCGTCAACGGAATAGCCTCCTTTGAAACGACCGGTCTCAAAGACCTTGGACATGTCGAGCCATTCTTTAAAAATAAACTTGTGTTCGCGGGTTGAATACAAAAAATTTGATGCCATAACTTTGGTTCTCCTTTTACCCAGTAAAGTAGAAGCTTTT
>CAYGNV010000071.1:0-5563 GCA_964351355.1 uncultured Smithella sp. | reverse complement strand
ACAGAGGACGCCTATATTACGGGAAGAATACATGTGGTGGCGTCCAAAGTGCCCGGGACCGTCAAAACCCTGCTGGTAAAAGACAACCAGTTTGTTAAAGAGAAAGCCACATTACTGGAAATTGATGATCAGGATTACAGTGTAAAAGTGAGGGAATCTGAATCGACCGTGGGAGCTGAAAAGGCAAGACTTGACGAGATAGGGTCGCGCGCAGAAGTTGCCCGCAAGCAACTTGCGGAATTTAATTTCCGTTTGGAATCCGTCAAGGCAAATCTCAGGCTCCAAGCTGTTAATCTAAAACAATCGGAAATGGATTTACAGCGGATGGAAAGCCTCTTTGCCAAGAGGATCATTGCCGAAGAACAATACGAAAAAGCAAAAACGGCTTATGAAGGCAATCTTGCCCTTGTGGAATCGGCAAAAGAACAGGTAAGCCAGGCAAAGGCTGCGCTGGAAACCCAGAGTGCGCTGATTAAGCAGATGGAGGCAGGGCAAGTATCACAAAAATCATTTTTGAAACAAAAGCAGGAAACACTGGAAGCTGACCGCTTGAAAAAAAGCTATACGGCAATTTATGCGCCAGCCTCAGGGTACGTAACGAAGAAATCGGTGGAGACAGGCAATCAGATTCAGGCCGGTCAGCCCTTGATGGCGATCGTTTCGCTGGATGATGTCTGGATCATAGCCAATTATAAAGAGACTCAGCTCGAAAAAGTAAAGCCCGGACAGAAGGTGGTCATCAAAGTTGATTCTTATCCCGGCAGGAAATTTTCCGGTAAAGTTGAAAGTATTATGGCGGGGACGGGGGCGGCTTTTTCACTTTTTCCGCCGGAAAATGCTACCGGAAATTATGTCAAAGTTGTGCAGCGAATTCCGGTTAAGATTATTCTTGATGCCGGTACCGATCCGGGTAAACTTTTAAGGATTGGCATGTCCGTAGAACCGGTCATCCTGGTGGAGTGATCAATCCTTATGGCCAGGACGGTAAATAAATGGATCATCGCTCTTACCGTGATGCTGCCCACACTGATGGTTATCATTGATACGTCCGTCGTCAATGTGTCTCTGGATCACATTCGCGGCAGTCTTTCCGCCGGTGTTGACGAATCAACCTGGTCCATCACATCATACCTTGCTGCCAATGCCGTTGTCATTCCGATGACCGGATGGCTCAGCCGTTTTTTTGGTCGTAAGCGCCTTCTGGTTTTTTCCGTATTGTTATTTACCATCAGTTCTTTTCTTTGCGGCCTGGCCTGGAATATACAGAGCCTTATTTTTTTTCGGGTGCTGCAGGGCTTGGCCGGCGGTTCGTTACAACCGATTTCTCAATCCATTTTGCTGGAGACATTTCCACCGGTTCAGCACGGCACTGCCATGGCCATTTTTGGCACGGGCACCATGTTTGGCCCCATCATGGGTCCGCTTTTGGGTGGATGGATCACAGATAACTGGTCCTGGCACTGGATCTTTTTTATCAATATCCCAATCGGCATGGTATCGCTGATCATGTCTTTTTGGTTTATCAGCGATCCTCATTATATGAAGCGGACCGCTGTGTCCATTGACTATTGGGGCCTGATGCTGCTCAGTATCTGGGTGGGCTGCCTGCAGATGGTATTGGATAAAGGACAGCGGGAGGATTGGTTCGGTTCTGATTTCATCATTATCCTGACCATGATTGCCATTGTGGCTTTCGTTCTTTTCATCTTTGTTGAGCTCACCGCCGAAAACCCCATTGTGGATTTGAAAGTCTTTAAGAACTATTCATTTACATCGGGTAACATGGTCCTCTTTTTTATCTTGGCCGGTCTTTTTGGCACTCTTATTATGTTGCCTATTTATCTGCAGAACCTGATGGGTTATACCGCTTCGCTGGCGGGGATGATTCTCGGCCCGGGAGGGCTTGCCATTTTTCTGGTCATGCCGATAGTCGGCTTGCTGGTTAGACTTGTGAATCCCAAGCTGATTGTCGCGATAGGCATTGTCATCTTTGCTTATGCCAATTATCTCATGAGTAGCTTTAGCATGTCGGCAGATTTCATGGCGATCATCTGGCCGCGTGTTGTCATGAGCATAGGTTTGGGCATGGTCTTTATCCCGCTGACCACGCTGTCGTTATCCAGCACCCCAAAGGAAGAAATGGGTAATGCAACAGCCATTTTCAATCTCGTGAGAAATCTTGGCGGAAGCGTGGGTGTGGCATTTGCGACAACCATGTTATCCAGAGGGGCACAGATTCATCAGGCTCATCTGAGTGAGCACATCACATTATTTAACTCAGGCTACTGGGATGCCGCCAATCGGTCGGCTCAAATTCTGTCGCAGCAGGGTATGGACCCGGTAACGGCACAACAGGGAGGGGCATTCGTTATTTATAATGAGCTTCTAAGGCAGGCGTATATGATGTCCTTCAATGATGTTTTTTTTGTTCTGGCCATTCTGATGCTCTGTATGCTGCCTTTCGTGCTATTTATGCGCAATGTTGATCATAGTATTGTAAGGCCATAATTTGCTTTTTTCTTAACCGCGCCTCTTGAACCCTGATTCTTGATTCTTGATTCTTCTGCCTTGAACATTCCTCTTTTATATATTGATAAGATAGGCGCTCTCTGATATTTCACATCTATGCAAACGCCTTTTCGCCTGAATGATATCGTGCTCGTCATTGTGGTCATTTTCTCCATGGCCGCAGCCATTGTTTTCCCCGACTTCGGTGCGCGGTTTCAGGCGTTGCCCTTCTATTGCGTGATGATCAATTTTTTTCTGAGTTACCTGTCCATTGATCTATTGGATGTCTGGCAGGCGCTCAAGGGACACAGCGGGCAGATTCTGTCGTTTACGGTGATGAAGCTCGCCATCCTGCCGGTCATCATGTATTATGTCTTTTATCTTGTTGCGCCGGATTATGCGCTGGCTGCCCTGCTTTTAACGGGTGTTTCCGCAGGCGTTGTCTCTCCGATGATTTCGAATATGGTGCGCGGTAACAGCTCGCTGGTTTTGGTGGTGGTTGTGATTACATCAGCGTTGGTCCCGTTTACGCTTCCTGTACTCATAAAGGTTGTCGTGGCAAAAGAGGTGGTGATCTCTTTTGTGCCCATGCTCAAAATGCTGGCCACGGTGATTTTTATTCCCATTCTGCTCGTTGAAATTATTCGCTACCTGCTGCCCAGATTCGTCGCGCCGATTCTGAAAATTCAGTTTCCCGTTTCACTTTTGATGTTTGCGGTGATCAACCTGGGGGTGTTTTACCGCTACGCCCCGTTTTTCAAAAAAGAGCCTTCCGTAATTATTATGGCGACGGTTGTGGTCTTTGTCCTGGCGGCCATTTACTGCATTGTCGGGATTCTTTTCTTCAGAAAAGGAACGCTTGAGAATCAATTGGCAGGCGCCGTCATGCTGGGCAATCTCAATAACGTCCTGGTGATCGTTTTTTCTTCTGAATTCTTCGGTCCCGTCGAGCCGCTGGTTGCCGCTATGTACATGATTCCCTTCTTCGTTATCGTGATTCCCCTGCGTTATTACCGTCACTGGAAAAGCAGGGCGGCTTTGTAAAAATATTTTATTTTCAAGGAGCAAAAAAATGATCGATATCAAAATCTTTTCCGATTACATCTGACCCTTCTGTTATATCGGCAAGGGCCTTGTTGACCAACTGAAGAAAGAATATGCAATGGAAGAGACGTGGGTGAGTTACGAGCTGCATCCGGAGACGCCGCCCCAAGGCGTATTGCTCTCCGAGAGATTCAAAGGTTATGACCTTTCGTCGTTTTATGAGCAATTGCGGGCGCGGGGAAAAGAGGTGGGCGTTGTTTTCGGCGACCGGGCGCTTCTTTCCAATTCCAGATTGGCGCTGCTGGCCAGTGAATATGCCCGCGATGCAGGCCGCTATGATTCTTTTCATGGGAATATTTTTCACGCCTATTTTACAGAAGGGCAGGATATCGGCAATCCGGATGTGATTGCCGCCGTTGCCGTCAAAAGCGGTCTGGATTCAAAAGAGACGCTTGCTGCGGTAAACGACGGCCGCTATGCGTCACGGTTAGATGAAGCCAGAAGGGAAGGGCAGGTGATCGATTTGACGGGCGTGCCCCTGTTTATCGTCAACAACAAATACAAAATCGTCGGCGCACAGCCGATAGAAGTCTTCCGTAATCTTCTCGATAAAATTAAATGAAAGTACCCCTTCTTTCTTCCCGCCCTTCAGAGGGGGACTGAGGGATGGTAAAACTTTCATTAGGAGGTCATTATGCTGAAAAAAATATTACTAAGTATTGCCGTTTTATTTTGTTTTGCTACTTATTCCATTGCCGCTGACCTGAGCCCGATTAAACTTCCGCAGCCGGATATGAAAGGCGGGAAGCCGCTGATGCAGTGTTTGAAAGACCGCAAGACAGACCGGTCATTCAGCACGAAGAAGCTGCCGGTTGAAGTGCTTTCCAATCTGCTGTGGGCGGCCTGTGGGATTAATCGTCCGGACAGTGGTAAACGTACAGCGCCGTCCGCCGTCAACTGGCAGGAAGTCGATGTCTATGTTGCCATGGAAGAAGGCCTATATATTTATAACGCAAAAGCCCACAGACTCGAACCTGTGCTGAAAAGTGACCTGCGCAAGAACACAACTCAACTGCTTCAGCCTTCGCGAAGTTCAGTCGCAGGCGCGCCGCTGCAATTGATCTATGTGGCCGACTATGAGAAAATGAGCTTTCTCGTAAACGATGAGGATAAAAAACTCTATTCGGCGGCGGATACGGGTTTCATTGCCCAGAACGTTTATTTGTATTGCGCCTCCGAGGGATTGGCTACAGTGGTTCGCGGCATGGTGGATAAGGAGGCTCTTTCCAAAGACATGAAGCTTCGCGACAAGCAGAAAATTATTCTGGTACAGGCGGTTGGCTATCCGCAAGACAAATAAAGCAAAAACCGGATGGCCACGTTCACTGCCGCAAACGTTTAAGAAATACAAATGGGTCATTGCGAGCGAAGCGAAGCAATCTTAGGGAGTAGATTGCCACGCAGACCAAGGGTCTGCTCGCAATGACTAGGTGAGGGGAAAATATCATGGACAAAAATTCAGTGGTGTTGATTTCGGGATGTTCTTCAGGCATTGGGCTGGCGTTGGCCCGAGAGTTTGCTTCCCGCGGGTGCAAGGTGTTTGCCACGGCGCGAAAGTTATCGGTCATTGAAAACCTCAAAAAAGAAGGGATGGATATCGCGGTTCTTGATGTGACCGACCAAAAATCCATTGCTGCCTGTGTGACGGAGGTGATGGCCAAAGCCGGGAAGATTGATGTGCTGGTCAACAACGCCGGTTATGCGCTGATGGGACCGGTAATTGATTTGTCCATGGACGACTTGAGGCTTCAGTTTGAAACCAATGTTATCGGGCTTATCGCTCTGACCAAAGCCTGTGCCCCGCATATGATCAAACAGCGTTCAGGGGTGATTGTTAATATTGCCAGCGTTTCAGGGGTTTGCGCCACTCCTTTTGCCGGAGCTTATTGCGGGACTAAAGCCGCGGTCAATCTGCTTTCCGATTCCTTGCGGATGGAGCTTGCGCCTTTCG
>CAYGNV010000070.1:0-11512 GCA_964351355.1 uncultured Smithella sp. | reverse complement strand
TTCAAACTTTCGGGACCGTCAAATTTGACAATGTCCCGCAGCTTCTCCACAAAAAGCACGTTTATTTTTTTCCCGCGCAGGTCGCCCGCGTAGTCCAAGAGGAATACCTCAAACGTGGATGTATAATCTTCAAAGGTCGGTTTTGCTCCGATATTGAGCGCCCCCATGTATTGATTGCCATCAACCGTGACAAATGCCGCGTAAATACCCGGCGGCGGCAACAGTTCTTTTTCCGGCTCGATATTGGCGGTGGGATACCCCAGGCCGACGCCTCGTCCCGCGCCGCTGCCTACGGTGCCTGCAACGTTATAATAGCGTCCCAACAAACGGGTTGCGGCCTGAATATCGCCGGCCAGAATGTAATTGCGTATCAACGTGCTGCTAACAATGTTATCATCCACTTTAAACGCTTCTATAACGTCCACGGCAAAACCCAAGCTTTGTCCCTGAGCCTTCAAAAAGGCGTCATTACCCTGTCTGGCTTGTCCGAAGGTGTAATCATGTCCGATGATGACTTTAGTAATGGCCAGTTTTTCCCACAAAAAATCCTGCACAAACTGTTCGGCGGTTATTTTGGAGTATTTCAGATCAAAGGTGATGATTATCGTCGCATCGACACCGCAAGTTTCCAGCAAATCCGTCTTTTCAGACCGTGTGGTTATCAGGTAAAAGGGATGGATGTTTGGATGAAGAATCATTTTGGGATGCGGGTCAAAGGTAATCACCAGCGATTTCTTTCCGGCGCTTTTTGCCTCTGACGAAAGCTTGCGGCAGATATGCTGATGGCTCAGATGCACGCCGTCAAAATTGCCGATGGTGACAAATGCCCCCCTGTAATCTTTGGTTATCGTTTCAATTCCTTCAAAAACAATCATTATTTTTTCCACCACTTAAATCGGTTAGCGCTGAACCATAGCATTTTGGGTATTAAATTCAAGCTCATTTTAACTTGACAAGATGCCTGCGTTCATTATAGTCACGGTTCGCATGCCGAAGTGGCGGAATTGGTAGACGCGCTAGGTTCAGGGTCTAGTGAGCGTACGCTTGTCCGGGTTCAAATCCCGGCTTCGGCACCATAAAAAAATCTGGGGGTTAACTGATTTCATCGGTTAACCCCTTTATTGCTGCTCATCACCTCTTGGAAAAGCCGGGGCATCTCCCTCTAGAATTCCTCGCCGATCGTGAGCATCACTTTTATGGCCAGACCGGTGTCGATTCTCTCACGATAAACAACAGGTAAGCGTTCCAGAGGTTCGCAATCGGAAATGAGCGATTTTGCGTCCAGAATTCCCGCCGCCATCCACTTAAGGCACTGGATATTTTCCTGGTGCGTGTTGGAGATGGACGCCGTCAGACGGACTTCCTTGAAATTGATAAGGAAGGGCGCGGTGATGGTGAGCGGTGTGAAGATCACGCTCACAATGCATACTTGTCCGCCATCCGCGGCCAGTCGGATGGCGCAGTCAACATTGGCCTTGACACCGGAACATTCGAACGTCTTATGAAAACCACCCGGAACAAGCGTCATGATTTGCTGATCCACATCTTTTTCGCGCGGATCGAAGGCATGGTCGGCGCCATAAAGGAGGGCGATCTCCCGCTTTTCCTTGACCGGTTCAAAAAGCACAATCGGATTATAGCCGAGAATTTTGAGGAGTCTGACGGCAGACAGGCCGATGGGGCCCCCTCCCATCACCAGAGCGGAACTTACCTTACTGTCCGTGCAATGAATAGCGTGCAGGGCCGAGGCGAAGGTTTCCGCAAGAGCAGCATTGCGGGAATCGACGCCTTCCGGAATGGGAATCAGCATCTGCGGATAGACTTTGATATACTCGGCAAAGCCACCGGGTAAGTCGCCGATGCCCGCGGTTCGCCGGTTAATCCGGCAGAGGTGCTGCTTGCCATTAACACAATTGACACATTGGCCGCAGTAAGTTGGACGGATACAGACCCTCGTACCCACTGGATGCCCCTCCGCTTTGGCGCCTTTGCCGACGACTACGCCGCTGATTTCATGCCCCAGGATATACCCGTCGGGGACAAGCCCGCCTGCCACCAAAGAATGATCGGAACCGCAAAAGCCGGTATTAGCCACCCTGACTAATACCTCATCGGGCGTGAGCTGGCAATCGGGAACATCTTCGCAGACGAGCCCCCTGTCTTTGCGAAATACAACAGCTTTCATTATTTTCGCTCCTGGAAATAGTCCTTCAGTCCTCGCATTCCAACATAATCTTTTCCACTTTGCCCGCAAGCAAAGTTTTCACAGCTTAACCCTGCCTAATTGGAGTCAGGCAGTTTGATCAACTTCTTCCCCGGCGGGGATCTTTCTTCTGGAGAAGATGAACGCCGCGGCTAGCCCAGCGATGATATGCCAGGTTCCCCACCAGGCCACGACAATGGCCATTCCGCCCAGTCCGCCGAAGAAATTGAATACGAGTACGAGCCCAAGGGCAGAGTTCTGTATTCCCACCTCGATGGAAACCGCCCGTGAATCGCGTTCACTGAGGCGAAAAAGCTTCGCTGCCCACCAGCCGATGTTCAAGGCGAGCAGGTTATGGAGGAACACAGCCAAAATGACGATACTCACGTAGCTGATGAAGTTCTTCCAGTTTGCCAACAGCGCACCGGCAACAATGATGATGAAGAAGACCAGCGAAAATATCTTGAAGGGGCGGCGCACCTTGTCCGCGATGCCGGGAAAGAGGCGCGACAGGGTCATTCCCAATGCCATCGGAATGCCGAGAATGATGAATATGGTGAAAAAGACGTCAAAGGGACTCAGGCTTACCTTCCGGAGGATGACGTCTGTCTCCGGGTTGAGCCCGCCCCATATCGCAAGATTAAGCGGCGTCATCACGATCGCGAAAATAGTCGAGACGGCGGTCATGCTGATCGACACGGCCGTGTTCCCTTTCGCAAGATAGGTGATGATGTTCGAAAGGTTGCCCCCGGGACAGGCCGCCACCAGAATCATTCCGAGCGCGATCGAGGGTGCGGGATTGATAATCAGCACCAGAAGAAAAGTGAAGGCGGGCAGGAGAATGAACTGTGCAAAAAGCCCCACCGCCGGCGCTTTCGGTTTGACGAATATCCTTTTAAAGTCGTCCAGCTTCAGGTCAAGGGCGACGCCCAGCATCATGAAGCCGATTGCCGCGTTGATGATGAAAAGCCCCTGGGGGTTGAAATTCAATCTTACTTGGTCTAGAGCAGTTGCATCCATAAATGTCCTCCTAAGTGGCGATATGTTCTGTAGCTCAGTTGCACTTGTATCCACCGAGATTGGCCAGGGCCACGCTACCCGGGCTGATCACGGAGGGATCTACCTTGACGTTGACACAGGCTGTCTTTCCGGAAGCAAAAGCCGCCTCCAGTGCCGGCCGAATATCTTCCGGTTTCTCCACTGAGATGCCGAAGCCGCCCATGACCTCAACCATCTTATGGTAATCGACCCAGCCCAGCTCCGTCCCGTTTGGTATGCTGTGACCCAGGCGCAGTTGCTGGCTGTGCATGATCATGCCCCAGGCCTGATCGTTGCCGATGACCACGACGATCGGGATTTTCTTGCGAATGGCGGTATGGTATTCCATAAAATTAAAGCCGGTAGAGCCGTCTCCCATGATGGCGAGAACGCGCTTATCCGGATTCTTCAGCTTGGCCGCAATGGCATAGGGAAGCCCCACCGCGAGGCATCCGTAAAGACCGTAATCCAGATAGGTTCCGCCTTTGAGGACGGTTCGGGTCATGCCCATCCAAGTCGATGTATCGCCGCCGTCAGCAACCATGATGTCATCTTCCCGATTCATAAAATCGTTGACTTCTTTGGCCAGTCGCATCGGGTGAATGGGCAGAGTATTGCATTCCCACATGGCTTTGGCCTGGTCTTTCCCTTCTAAATCCGCCTTTCGGACAGTGTCCACCCAAGGCTGGTATTGCTTTTTCAGGTTGTCGCCGATGGCTTTTTCATCCAGGATACCGTTGAGCTCCTTCAGGAATGCCTTCGTATCACTGACGATCCCGAGATCAACCGTGCGGTTTCGTCCTATCTCGTCCGGCGCAATATCGACCTGGATAAATTTCGCCGCAGCAGGAAATATTTCTCCGAAAATATAGAACAGGCTGAGCCTGCCGCCTAGAAAAAGCACCAGGTCGGAAGTCATCAGCGCCAGCATGGCGCCGCCGGGCCTTATAGCCAGAGATGATTCGAAACAAAGAGGATGAGTATCGGGCAAGACACCCCGTCCCGCTCCCGCTGTAAAGGCCGGGATCCCTATCTTCTCCACAAACTCCACAAACTCTTTTCCCGCATCGGCATACCATATGCCGCTTCCACCGATGACGACGGGATTTTTAGCCGCCTTCAGGAGATCAACGACCTTCCGGGTATTTTCCCGGTCAACGGGCTTGGTTGTGAGCGTGGTGTGCATCTTTTTGACCTTGGTTATATCCACTGTGGCGTTCAGGACATCACAGGGAAGCTCCAGATAGACCGGTCCGGGTCGGCCGCTCATGGCTGTGCGGAAGGCGATGTCGATGAATTCAGGGATCCGCTCCGGGATATGGCAGACCAGTGCTTTTTTAACCATGGGTTCGATGACCGGAAGCTGGCTCATATCCTGGAGATCCAGTTTTTCCACACTCTCCAGACCTACGCAGCCGGCAATGAGGATAACCGGAGCATTGGACAGCCTGGCGCTGGCGATACCGGAGAGGGCATTGGTGAAGCCCGGCCCCGCCGTAACCATGGCGACGGCGGGCTTGCGGCTCATCTTGGCCCAGGCCTCCGCCATGAAGACCGCCGCCTGTTCATGGCGCGTGTCAAAGATCGTGATGCTTGTATTTTCCAGAAATTGGTAAATGGGGGTAATATGCCCGCCGCTGAGGGAAAATATGTAATCTACCCCCCGCTCGATTAAGGCATCTGCAACGAGCTTGCCGCCAATAATTTTATCCATAGTATATCCTCCTTAAATGATACGTTTTTATGGTTATAATTCCATGCACTGACCGCCATCGAGATTGATGGCCTGTCCGGTAATATACCGCGAGGCGTCGGAAGCCAGAAAGGCCACCAGATCAGCGGCATCCCCCGGAAGACCGATGTATCCCAGGGGAATGGTCTTGCACATTTCCTTTTCCCGCTCCTCAACAGTCGTGCCGAAAAACGATGCTTCCAGGCCGAAACGCCATTTTTCCAGATCCGTGGCAACCTGTCCCGGGCAGATGGCATTGACCCGGATTCCGCCGCCGCCCAGTTCTTTGGCCATGGTCTTGGTCAGCATGATGACACCCGCCTTGGCCACGGCGTAGGCGCTGTTGAAGATGGGAGGCACTTTGCCCGCCCGCGAGGCCGTGTTGATGATGGCTGCGGGTTTGCCAGCCATCAGGGGTATGACGGCCCGCGAGACGCGGAAGACGGAAAACAGATTTACGTCGATGGTCTTCATCCAGGCCGCTTCGTCATAACTCAGAACCGTATTCGGGACGCCGAAGGATGCTCCCGCATTGTTGCAAAGAATGTCAATGCGGTCGAAGGCGCCTTTGATGTTTTCCACCATGGCAGCGATTGCTTTGCTGTCCATAACATCTACCTTTACAGCCAGTGTTTTGATGCTATACGTTTTCGCTAGTTCCGAAGCAATAGCGTTCATTTCTTCGCTGGTTGCGGACTTCAGGGACTCTCCCGGCACGGGCGGTTTGCCCAGATCGGCAATGATGATGTTGCATCCGCAGGCAGCCAGTTTTTCCGCAATGGCGTAACCGATGCCGGTTTTTTTGCCCGATCCCGTTACGAGGGCTGTTTTTCCTTTTAAATCTTTATAAATCATCGATGCCTCCTTTGTACCAGTTGTGATGATCCAGATGAGCGTACTTGGGCAAAAAGCGCGTCGGCAGCGCCAGTGCGTCCTTTCTGAAGGGCGGCGCTAACTGTTTGCCGTCCACCAGAAATTCCAGCACGGTGGGCTTGCGGCTTTTGATACAGGACATAAAGGCTTCCCTGATGTCCCCGGGCCGACTGACCTGGACGCCGTTGGCGCCCATGGCCTTGGCGACGGGAACAAAGCTCTCCGGTGTGGGAATATCGACACCGACGAAACGGCTGTTATAGAAGTCCACCTGGTTCTTCGCCTCGGCCCCCCACCACATGTTCCGGAAAACGCAGGCCACGACAGGAAGATTGTGCTCCACGGCGGTGCTGACCTCGTGGAGACTCATCCCCCAGGCGCCGTCGCCAATGATGGCGATGACCGGTGCATCAGGCTTGGCAATCTGCGCCCCGAGGGCTGCGGGATAGGCGAACCCGGTGTTGCCAAAGGTCAGGGCGGCGATATGCCGCCTCGACTGGTTGAACTTGAGGTAGCTGTTGGCGGTAGAGGCAACATTTCCAATATCCGTGGACACGATGGCATTGTCCGGCAGAGCTTTGGATATTTCCAGAAGGACGCGGCGGGGATTCATGGGATTGCCGTCAACCATGGCTAAATCGACAATCTCCTTTTCCCAGATCTTCTTTTCTTTTGCCACGACTGCCAGGCGTTTGGCATCGGGCTTGCGGCCTCGGTCTGCGGCTTTCAGGCGCTTCAAAATTTCCACCGTGGCTTCCCTGGCGTCGCCGATGATCCCGACCTCGATGGGATGGGTCCGGGCAATGTG
Organism: uncultured Smithella sp.; assembly: GCA_964351355.1. Classification (GTDB taxonomy): domain Bacteria; phylum Desulfobacterota; class Syntrophia; order Syntrophales; family Smithellaceae; genus UBA8904. Next base: position 4,858 of record CAYGNV010000070.1, on the reverse strand, counting down.
TTTCGGATTGATGTCGATCTGAATAATCTTGGCATTCTCCGGGAAGTAATTGATGTCATACTGGGGAAGCGTCCCGAAAACGGAGAGCCTGGTCCCGATGGCCAGCATGACGTCAGCCTTGGCCAGCGTCTTCATGGCCGCCTTGGAACCCATATAGCCGATGGGGCCGATGGATAAAGGATGATTCCCGTAGAAGGCATCATTATGGAGATAGGTGACCGCCACGGGCGCGGTCAGGTGTTCGGCGATGGCTTTGACGATATCGAGAGCATCGGCATCGACAACGCCACGGCCGGAAACGATTACAGGGTTTTTAGCTTTGGCCAGAAGTTCGGCAGCCCTGTTCAATTGTTCCATGGACCCGCATCCCCTGGCATCCACCCGGTATTGGGAGGGTTTCAGGATGGTCTCTTCGATCTCTCCGTAGAAATAATCACGGGGAATATCATAAAGAACAGCGCCCCGGTCGGCGTAAGCGATGCGGAATGCCGTTCTCAGGCAATCGGCGGCTCTTTTGGGATGGGGAACGCGGATAACGGCTTTCGTGACGGCCTTAAAGACGGACATCTGGTCGCATTCCTGGAAGCCGTCCCAGCCGATGGTGGGCGTTCCCGCCGACGGGGAAATAATGACCAGGGGCGTATGGCCCATGTTCGCCGCGGCAACCGACGTGACCATATTGGTAATGCCGGGACCGTTCTGACCTGTGACGACACCGCACCGGCCCGACACCCGGGAGAAAGCGTCTTCCATATGAGCCGCGCTCTGCTCATGACGGACGGGGATGAATTTGATTCCCGCCGCAGGAAAAAGATCGAGCATGTCCATAAAGGCGGAACCCACAATGCCGCAAACATGATCCACCCCTTCCGCAAGCAATGTCTCGACAATCGCTTCGCTGGGTGTCATTTTTACTTTTTTCATTTTAAAACCTCCAGTCTATTTAACGTTATTGTTTTTGCAAAACCGCCCGCGTCTCATGGGCGATTATTTTTTCCTCATCCGTTGGAACGACGAGAATTTTTACCTTCGTTTCGGGCAGGGAGATATCCTCTTCAAGAATGCCGTTCCGGTTCTTCTCTTCATCCAGGGAAATGCCCAGACAGGAAAGAAATGCGCAAATCCGCCGCCGCATGTTTGGTGAGTGTTCGCCGATTCCCGCGGTAAAGACAAGAACATCAAGACCGCCTGCGGCCGGAATCAGGGAACCAATCCCCTTGGCCACACTATAGGCATAAGCATCAAGCGCCAGCCGCGCCCGCTCATTGCCGAGGCCGGCTTCCTTTTCCAGATCGCGAAAATCGGGAGAGATGCCGGAGATGCCGAAAACGCCGCTCTCGCGATTCAGCATGTCCATCACCCGGGTCAGAGACCCCTGCTCCTTTTCCACAAGGAAGGAAACGAGCGCCGGATCGATATCGCCCGAACGCGTGCCCATGACCAGACCCGACAGAGGTGTAAAACCCATGGAGGTATCCAGAGATTTCCCCTCCGCCACAGCGCAGAGACTCGAGCCTGCTCCGAGATGGCAGGTGATGATTCTCAACGCCTCAATATTCTTCTCCAGGATTTCCGCCGTCCGGCAGGCGACATACCGATGGGAGATGCCGTGGAAGCCGTAGCGGCGGACATGATCCTCTGTGTAATAACGATAAGGGATCGCGTAGGTGTATGCATACGCCGGCATGGTCTGGTGGAAAGCTGTGTCGAAGACAGCCACCTGAGGCACACCGGGCATGAGGGTTGTGCAGACATCAATCCCCATCAGGTTCGGCGGGTTATGGAGCGGCGCGAGTTTCTTGGTTGCATCGAGGGTTTCCCGTATCGCGGAATCAACGATAACGGAGGTGCGGAAATGTTCTCCGCCGTGAACCACCCGGTGTCCGACGCCATCGATTTCGCTCATATCCGTCAGAATTCCCTGCTGACCATCGACAAGATGGGTCAACAGAGCATGCACTGCTTCATGATGATTGGCGAGCGGTGTTTTATTCAGAAAGGTTTCGTGCCCTTGCGCATCATGTTGAAAGACGGCGGCGGTCATGCCGATACGGTCGGCCTGACCCTGGGCCAGGACGTTGTTGTCTCCCATCTCAAAGAGTTTGTATTTGAGCGATGAACTGCCGCAATTTAAGACTAGAATCTTCAATCAACACTCCTTTGATTTTCAGGTATTAAACCTTCCTGCTCCCATCGGTTGCTTCCTCTGCTGAATACATCCCGGCGGTTATTGGTCTCATTCATGGGCTTTCCCTTTTGCAGTGCACGGCAATAAATACCCTATAAAGGATCGTCAAAATCATAAATCCGATCGCCCAAATACCGAGGGTGATGGCGATTTCCGTTCCCGTCGGAACGTATTCGGTTATGGCCTCCAATGGCGAAGGAATAAAACCGGTCACGACCAGACCGAGACCCTTTTCAATCCAGAGCGAAACAAACACGAAAACGCAGGCTACAGCAAGCCATCCATCGTTGCGGCGGATTGACGGGATGATCAGCATTCCCAAGGCGGCAAAGGCGAGCAAGGCGGAAGTCCATATCCAGCCAACAAGATTATGATGACCTTCCAGGCCAGCGAAAAGGTAAAGGAAGTGCTGGGCATGTTCCGGAATCTGGCTATAAAAGGCGGTGAACAGCTCCACAAGGACAAAGAAGATACTTATCGCTAGGGCATAGGCCACGATCTTGGAGAGGGTCTGAATCGCTTTTTCGCCTGCGTCAAAACGCCCGTAACGCTTTAAGATCAGGCAGAAGATAATCAACAGGGCGGGGCCGGAAGCAAAGGCGGAAGCCAGAAAGCGGGGGGCCATAATCGCCGTCAGCCAGAAACTTCTTCCCGGAAGACCGGCATAGATAAAAGCCGTTACCGTATGGATGCTGATAGCCCAGGGGATCGAGAGATAGATCAGCGGTTTGACCCAGCGAGGTGGTGGGATTTCTTTGCGATGGCAGGACAAAATGACCCAGCCGGTAAGAATATTGATCAGGAGATAGCCGGAAAGGACGATCATGTCCCAGAAAAGGATCGAGGTTGGCGACGGATACAAGAGGACGTTCATCACGCGGGAGGGTTGGCCGAGATCGACGAATATAAAGAGTACGCACATAATGACGGCGGAAACGGCCAGGAATTCCCCAAGGACGGTGATCTTTCCGAAAGCCTTATAGTCATGGAGATAATAAGGAAGAACGAGCATGACCGCCGAAGCGGCAATGCCGACCAGGAAGGTGAACTGGGCGATATAAAGTCCCCAGGAGACATCCCGGCTCATTCCCGTGACGCCTAAGCCATATTCCAGCTGGTGCAGATAAAAGAAAAACCCGATCGTGGTAACGGCCAGTAAAAAAATGATCCAGATCCAGTATCCGCGGCTGCCTTTCAGAGATTTTTCCAGCATAATGTCCTCATACAATATAATAAATCTGCGGCCCGGTTCCTAAGCTCGATCTTCGCCGCAGGTTAAAGCGTTTTTCGAGGAGCAGCCGGATCTCCGATCGGGGATTTTCAAGATCTCCGAAGACCATGGCCTTTTCTTTGCAGGCCTGAACACAGGCGGGCCCAAGTCCCCGGACCAGCCTTTCCTCACAGAAGTTGCATTTCTCCACGACACCCTTGGTTCGCGTCGGGTAATCCGGATTTGTTTTAGCGATAAACGGACGGGGGTCACGGTAGTTCATACTCCTTGCCCCATAGGGACAGGCGGCCATGCAAAGCCTGCAGCCGATGCAGCGGTGATAGTCCATCATGACAATGCCGTCCGGCCGCTGGAACGTGGCCTTGGTGGGGCAGACGCGGACACAGGGCGGATTCGCGCACTGGTTGCACAGAACCGGTAATCGCCGTTTTTGAAGGGGCTCACCAAGATACAAGTGGCTCTCATGGGGGAAGACTGCGGCAAACTTTTCTTGCCAGATCCATTTGATCTCATCCTTGGGGTTGCCGAAATCGGGAACGTTGTGCGCCCCATGACAAGCGGTGATGCAATCGGTGCAGCCGGCGGGGCATTTTGACGAATCTATCGCCATGGCCCAGCGTTTGGCCGTAAGCGCCTTCGAGGGTGACCATGCCACAGGGATTTCACCTCCGGGAATGATCAATTTTTCTTTTGCCCAAGCCGGGCAGGCGATCGCAGGTGCGATCAGGGTGAGGGTGGAAACCCCCGCTATTTTTAGGAATTCTCTGCGGCTCGTTGACATTATTTCACCCCTACGGGAATGTTGTGGCAACTGAAGCAGGTCGGTTTGGCTCCCACGTAGTTATGGCAACGATCACAGAACTGTTCCTTATTGCTGTGGCATTTAAGACAGGCGCCGGAAAGGCTTTTCTCAAAAGTGCGACCGTCTTTCGCCGTATAAAGACGTTTTCCCTCGCGGACCGCTGAGTCACGCCAGGTAGCAAGAAGTTTCATATGGCTTTCGCGCATGAACGATGTGTCTTCCACGCAGCGCTTTTCTTTCATTTGGGCAATGGCGGGCGTATCAAGGCTCAGTTGGGGCGGCGGGGATGTTTTCCCTTTGCCGTACCAGAAGGGAAACGTGATCAAAATGACAAAGACCACCAGTCCCAATATGATTAAGCCCCATTTATTTATTTTCATCTTCTCTACATTCCGTAATCTGTTTCTCGACTCCCGCTCACTATCCACTATTCAACAGCCGGCCAGCGGTTCTCCGCGCAGGTCGGTGGTCCGTTCTTTTTCTCCTGTCATGATCAGGGCGTTGGCCAAAAGTTCGTGAACTCCCATGACGGTTACGCCCGGCACCCAGTAATCCATGAGGGATGTCAGTGTCGCCCGGTCGATGGCACAAATGCAGCCCAGGCGGTTGACGCGATATTTTTTTACCACGTCTCTCA
>CAYGNV010000069.1:0-11530 GCA_964351355.1 uncultured Smithella sp. | reverse complement strand
CGCAGCAGACGCCTACAAAAAACTAATCACTACCCTAACCGACGCTCAGATCAAAATCAACGGTGGTGGCGCTACGGGGGCGCAGGGGCGTTTTGACACCATCTTCTCGAAGGCAATGACCGGCGACCGTGAATCATTAGCGGCGTTACCGGAATCCATTGACGGTCTGCTGGCAAACAGCTTGAAGACTGCGCAGACCGCCGAAGATTACGCAAGGGATCAGGGCAAGGCCCTTCTTGCACTGGAACAGGCAAAAGTTATCAGTGGCGCAATGGTTAACTGGGAAGAATATCAGGCAACCTTGCTGGAAACCCAGACAACCGTGCTGGAACAAATCAAAGACGAACTGGCAAAGCCGAGTCCTGATCTTATCCTTCTGGAAAAACAGGCGGGCTTGCTGGATACAATCGGAACGCTGTTAGCTCAACAGGTTGTCCAGATAGCACAAGGAAACTCCGACCAAATCCTTTTGATGCACGACCAGACAGGCCAAATCGTTCAAGCCAATGTCTTAACACGAGACCAGACTGGGCAAATCGTTTTAGGCGATTCATGGCTGGCCGGGAATATTGCACAAGTTACGGAGACAATTAACGCTGGAATTAAGATCAAAGAATCACAGGCTATTGCTGGCTATCTCGATAAAGTCTCTTCTTTCCTTGCTTTCAATAATTCAGCAGAGGCCGAACAAGCAAGGGCGCAAATCGCCATCTTGAGGGCAACAACAGCCGATGGCTTCATTTCAACAACCGAGGCAAAGCCAACACAAGACGCTCTTGCCCTATTGCGGGAACTAACCAGAAGTCTCGGAGTAAGCCAGATAAACGGAATTTACTATGCTCAGGCGGCTGGTGCAGTAAGCGCACAGCAAGCCCTTGATGCAATAGACAAAATAGACGGTTCTATCGGGCAGGCCAACGCAACCATCGGCGGACAGACCGCTGAAATTATCAATGGCAACCTTATCATCAGAGATCAAACAGGGCTGATAATTTCCGGCAACAAATTAATTACTGACCAGACCGGCAAAATCAGCATTGGTAACGCCTTGACCGGCCAGCAGACCGCGCAGGTTGCCACAGGGGTTGCCATACAGGATGCAATCAAGAATATATCGGAACTGAATAAGGATTTTACAGAATCCATGCTGACGGCCTTAATAGGCAGTAACGATGTTCAGAATAACTCTTTACAAGGCATTCTGGAAGCAAATAACAAAACCGTGTCGCTCATACGGACACTTATTCAGCTAACCATTACGGCGGATAAGGAAAAGATGCAGGCAGTGCTTAAGGGTGCTCAGTCTGATTACCTTGTCGCTTTATCTAAAATGAACAAAGACCAAATGGCCTATTCCACTGCGAAAGGCGCTTGGTGGGACGCTCAAGACAAAAAGGTAATCGCTGATGCAAATCTAGTAAAGGCGCAACAAGATTTAATTGTAAAGCAAAAGGCATATGACGACGACCCAGGAGTAAAGACTTATACCTCGCCGTGGGGCAATACGATTAGTGAGCAAGAATATCAGGTGCTACTTGATTATTACAAGGGTTCTGAATGGATGCTTCAAGGCTGGACGGAAAACATCATCAAGGATGCGACAATCACAAAGGCTTTAGCCGATGCAAAAGCCCTCGTTGAAACATCAAAAACAGCAGTTGCCACGGCCACAGCAGCAGTAACAGCAGCAGCGGCTTCCGTCGCACCTCTATGGGATGCTTACCAAAAATCAATGGGCCTGTTCGAGACGGCAATGTGGCGCTTGAATGAACTTCAAGAAGCCTTCTGGACAAAATACCCAGAGGAAAGACCGATTCCTTATTCAAACCCAGTACCAGATTCACCGCATGATAAGGCATACCCGACTTATGGCTTTGCTGATGGCGGCATTTCCACCGGACCAGAAAGCGGGTATGAAGCGCGGTTGCATGGGACGGAACTTGTCATATCGCCCCGCAATGGTTTCCCGGCAACCGTGAAGGGAACTGGCAATGTCATTTCCATCGAAGACGTCCGCGAGATTAAGGCATTGTTGAGGGACTTAAAGACTGAAACATCACTGGTTAAAAAACACTCCAAAACCACGGCGGACGTAATACAAAGAGTTACCCGCGATGGTGAATCAATGTTGACGGAGGCTGTCTAATGTATTGCATTCCACCGCTGGCCATCACTGATGCGATCCTAACCAGTTCCACGGCAGCAGAAAATGATTATGCTGAATTTGTCATGGGAACGACCTATGCCCTGGCCGCAAAGTGCATCGTTGCCACAGGGCTCGAAATCCTGACCCTTGATGTTGCCCCGGCCTCTGCATGGGTGGCCGGCGACATTATTACGGGACAAACAAGCGGACACACGGCCGTTTGCGTGGCACAGTTGACAAGCCTTACTTACCAGATCAGAGAAAAGACAGATGCTTTCCACTTGGGCGAAGTCATAGGTGTTACCGGGACAGCGGCAAAGCTGGCCGATCAGGGCGCGGCGCATCCAACCATTACGGCGTCAACCGATAAAGTCCACAAGGTTTATGAGTCGCTGGCTGCGGGGAATTTGGGAAACTACCCGCCCCTTGACGTTTTGGCCGCCGTCCCAAAATGGCTGTTTATTGGTTATACAAACCGCTGGCGGATGCTTGACCTTTTACGGAACACACAGACCGAAAGCGCGTCTCCGCTGGTGGTTGTTCTCACCCCTGGAACCCGCATAGATTCTCTTTCTGTTGTTGGGGTTGTGGCTGATACCGTTAAAATTGACGTAACCGTCGGGGCCGTCAACCACTTTACGGAAACAATCACAATGACCGGCAGAGAAACGACCGGCTGGTATCAATATCTGGTTGGCGCTTTTAATCAAAAACCAAGTCTTGTTCGGTTTAATATCCCGCCTGTAACGGGCGCTGTCTTCACAATCACGCTCACAAAGGCAGTTGGAAACGCAAAGTGCGGCGGTCTGGTTCTGGGTCGTAAGGAATTTATCGGGAACGTGCAAATGAACCCCGAAGGCGACACGCTTAATTTCTCAACGGTCACGCGGGATGCCTTTGGAAATTCAGAACTCGTACCGCGTCGAAACGTCCCCAAAACAAGCCAGACGCTCTTCCTTCCCTCTCAATATATTAATCGCGTCAGGGCGCTCAGGGACACATTGAACGCTGCCCCTGCGGTGTGGGTGGGACTTGAAGATGACACCAATAATTTTTTTGAGCTATTATTAATACTGGGTTATTATCGAAGATTTACAATTAGCGGAACTTACAACAACTTTGCAACCGTCAGTCTAGACTTAGAGGAGATATAATATGCCTATCACAGCCTTGCCGACACCGGCACCAAACACAAGCGATCCGTCAACTTTTGATGCCAGAGCAGACGCCCTGTTTGGAGCGTTTCCCGCCATGATAACTCAGGCGAATGCGCTGGAAACAAACGTAAATTCTAAAGAAACAACCGTCGTAGCTAAGGAAATTTTATGCACGGCAGCAGCAGCCGTTGCTCTGGCGGCCTCTAACTACAAGGGGGAATGGTCCGCGCAGGTCGGTGCGGCGGTCGTGCCTTATGCCGTCTCGCACCTGAGCAAGTTTTGGCAGCTATCGTCAAACCTGGCCAACGTAGCCGCGAAGACGCCGGGGACCGACGCGGAGTGGATTGAGATCTGGAGAGATTATAGCTGCTTTAATTTCTCCGAATCCATCTTCTACCCGGCCATCTCCGGGGATATTGTCGATAAGGATTCCGCGCAGACTTTGACAAACAAGACCTTGACGAGCCCGATCATCAGCAATGCAACCGCCTCCAAGGTCGCCGTGTATAACGGGTCAAAGGTTCTGGGGTCCGGTACTAATACCGATGCGGAGCTGGCGGATGCGGTATCGAAGAAGCACACCCAGAATACCGACACCGGAACGACGGCGACAAGTTTTGTCATCAACTCTGGCGGAAATGAGGCGGATATCCGGACGACGGGTCTGACGGGAGACCGTGATTATACCCTCCCGGACATCGATACGATGTTGGCCGGGTCGGCCTTGATGACGCACAACACATTTGAAATCATTGCCTATTGATAGGCAGAAAGGGAGGAGTTATGGCAATCAGAACGGAATTGACGGGTATGCTTCCGGCGGCAATCGACAAGGTTGAAGAGTTGCTGTTAGAAGTGGAGGCGCTCGATCCCCAGATCACCAAGGGATATGATGCGTCGGCAGGAAAGGACAGTTTTTACTATTGGGGTGTCGCGTGCCGGATTCAATGCACAGACATGGAGGCGCTCAAAGAGTCCGCCGAATTGCTCCAATTCTTATGGTTGTCCGATGACGGAGACATCGCCTATACGGGCGGCCTGTCAATAGACGATTTTCAGACGTTCAGGGTGAATGGCGCTCTTGAACTCGTGCCGGAAAAGGAGGAGGTGTAATCATGGGGAATTTTGTTTCTGAGCATGTTTTGATCCCGAATTTTACGATCGGAGACGTGGCCGCTGTCACCTTCGGCGGGTTCCTGGCTGATAAATTTATCTGTTCGCAGCCAAACGCAACGGCGGCGGAAGGCTCGCCCGATGTCGCCCATAGCGGCGCGGCGGCAGCGGTCCCGGCGATCTCTAAGCCCGGCGTTCCCGTTTGGGACTATATCACCTTTCCACAGGCGATGATTGCCTGCGCAAACCGTGGGAAAGGGTGGCACTTGATCACTGCGTTTGAGTGGGCATCCCTGGCATTCCTGGCGAAAAAACAGAACACACAGCCTCACGGCGGAAACGCAAATGTCGATCCGCCATCGGATTCCGTCTATACGACGGAGATCGCGCTCCTCGATAAGCATCTGCATGGTGAAACTGCCACCTATCATCGTGCGCTTCCCGGAACGGGTCCGAATACGTGGGCGCATAATCACCTGGCCAACGGCGTGTTTGACCTTCAGGGTTTAGTTTACCAGTGGGTCATGGGGCTCTTTATTGGTGCAGCGGGAACGGATGGCCACCCGGAAGTGCTCGCTTCCCATGACGTTACCTATACGGGCAGCCCTTATGGACGGGGAACGATCAGCAATAGCGGCGGGAACCCTCCCGTGTTGACTTTGGATGGTGCAGGCATTAACTGGCTTAAGCAATGGACAGTTGACGCCTTTAACGGCATGTCCGTCTATATTGCAGAAGCGGCCGGCGGCGCCGGAGCGTTCTACGCCATCACCGACACAACCGCGACGACTCTGTTATTGACCAACGGCGATGCGCCGGGAAACGGCCAGGCGACGTTCGTGATCTGTAAGCATGTGGCCACGGATATCGGCGGCGGTTGTACCTCTGGCCAGAAGATACTGACCCTGCGAGACGCAGATGCCGACCTGAAAGGGTTTGCAATTCCTGCGACGACGGACGCCGCGGGCTCGGCGTCTTATGGGAATGACTATTATTATTTCGATAAAGCCGCGTTGCGTGCGGCGTTTCGTGGCGGCTACTTCCTCACCGCGGCCGGTGCCGGGGTGTTCTATCTGCACTTGGGCGTCGCGCCGTCGAACTCGAATTGCGACATCGGGTTTCGCGCCTGCAAAGCATTGTAATTCTGTTATCTGATTTTCTGGGGATCTGTTTTATGAGCGACATGAGGGAATTGATCATTTATCAAAAGCATTACGACCTGATGGTTTATTCGTTCCCGATCATAAGCAGATTCCCCAAGGATCAGCGGTTTGTTTTAGGGCAGCAGCTTGAGACTCAGATGTTGGAAATCGGCAAGATGATTGTTCACGCGAATAAATTAAAACAAAAGAAAAGCAAGCTCTATGAAATCGACATCGAGCTGGAGAAATTACGTTTTCTTATTCGCCTGGCAAAAGATTTGGGAATGATGTCAATCTCAAAATACGGCCACCACTGCGAGCGCCTGGACGAAATCGGTCGGTTGCTCGGAGGATGGCTAAAAACAGCATAAGGGGGCATGGTTGTAAAAGCGTGCGGCGTTACGTGGCGGCAACTTCAACAACGCGGCCGATGCCGGAGTGTTCTATCTGAACTTGAACAACGCGCCGTCGAACTCGAATTACAACATCGGGTTTCGCGCCTGCAAAGTGAATGATTTTATCAGCCAGACGGTCAGGAGTGATTCTGATTGCAGTGCACAATACTTTGGAATCATGATCCTCACCGCAAGGTGAAAAATAAAAAATGGGGTGCTCCCCTGGTAGGCAACGAACGGGGCGCACTCTCTCTGGGCTGATGTGAAGACTTATAAAAATCTATATTCTCAAATCTGCGAATTCGACAACATTCACCTGGCCTACCTCAAAGCCCGCCGGGCAAAACGCTATAAGGCGGACGTTCTTAAATTTTCAGCAAACCTTGAGGAAAACTTGATTATCATCCAAAATCATCTGACCTGGAAGTCTTATCGCCCAAGCCCCTATAAGTTTTTTACAATTTACGAACCCAAAGAACGCCTGATTGCGGCCCTGCCATTTACTGACCGTGTCGTCCATCACGCACTATGCAATGTAATTGAGCCGATTTGCGAGCGCTCAATGATCCACGACAGCTATGCCTGCCGTGTTGGTCAAGGCGTCCTTGCCGGTGTTTTACGGACAACGCAGTTTCTGCGAGACACGCACCGTCTCTGGGGCCGTGTTTATTGTCTGAAAGCGGACATCAAGAAGTTTTTTCCGTCCATCGATCATGAGGTCCTCAAGAAGATACTTCGCCGCCGCATCGCCTGCCGGGATACCGTGGATCTGATCGATACAGTCATCGACAGCACAGGCGACGACCGGGGCCTGCCGATTGGCAGTTTGACCAGCCAGCTTTGGGCGAACGTCTATCTGAATGAACTGGATCACTACGTCAAAGAACATCTCCGCGTCCGTTATTATCTCCGATATATGGATGATTTTATAATTCTCCATGAAAACAAACATGAATTGCGTAGAATATTTAATGATATCAAGGCGTATCTTGGCGATCAGTTACGGTTGCAGTTAAACGACAAAACGCAAATATTCCCCGTAGGTCCCCGCAATCTCGATTTTCTGGGCTACCGGATCTGGCCGGACTATCGCCTGCTGCGCAAAAATAACGTGCGCCGGACAAAGCGCAAACTCCACAAATACGAATGGTTATACGCTCAACGCACCATCGGCCTGGAAAGGATACATCCGTCAATCATGTCTTGGCTTGGCCACGCAATGCACGCGGATAGTTACCGGCTGCGCGAAAAAGTTATTGGTGGACTGGTGTTTGCGCGAAAAACAGCGGATTAGGTGTAGATAAATGTAGATAAAATAAAAATGGGCTCCATCTCTGGAGCCCTTATTCCTGGTGGGCCAGGGCAGAATTGAACTGCCGACACTCGGATTTTCAGTCCTGATTTATCCCTCTGTCCATCACGCTTTCCGCGTTTTATCGTAGATAACGCCTTTGCCACTCTTAACCTTTGTCGTCTTACCCTTTGCCATGGCCTTTTTCATTGCCTTAGTGACAGCTTGTTCCCCTGCTCGCAAATCATCCACATTGACATGGGTATAAAATTCCGTTGTGCCTATTTTGGAATGACCCATGTAATTTTGCAGTTTCCGCATGCTGAAATTTTCACCCATCAAAAACGTGGCGACACTGTGCCGGAATAAGTGCGGATAAACATGACGTTCGATTCCCGCCGCCTTGCACGCCCTAGCCAGGGCCTTTCTGACCTGTCCGATCGGCTTTTCACTTTTTTCATTGTAAAAAATGAACCGGTCGGCCGGGTATTCATCTTTTTTGATGGCCTTGAGCGAAGTGATCAACAGATCGCTAATCGGCAAAATTTTATAGGACCCGCCCTTCTGTTTTGACCTTAAAATCCGGTTTTTAAAATCGACATCCTGCCAGCGTAATTGACGGGCCTCGTTCATGCGTAGCCCGGAAATAAATAAAGCCAGAAAAAACGCCCGGTAAAAAGGTTCGGTCTTATCTAATATTTTTACGACTTCGTCAATGCCTAATATCTGGGGAAGAGGCCGCTTGTGTGGCAGCCGTTCGGTGCGCTCGGCCGGCGCCGCGATGGCATATTTCTTTTTAATCCATTTGCGAAAGCCGGAAAAATAGTCCAGTTCTTTGTTGATCGTCCGGTTCGAGACCTTTTCGGCCTTGCGCATCTTGATATACAGCTCCATATTGTCCGTGTCTTCCGCCTTGAATTTTCCGAGGATCGGCTCATAATGGGCATGGTAGCAACTGTTAATGTCAGTATGTGTGGCCGGCGTATGATAAATTTCGGAGTAGTCATCTAAATATATCGGAAAGAGATCCGTGACCAGGGTTCCTTTTGGTCGGACTGGCGCCGCCGCGGCTTTTTTCTTCCGGGTCTTGGCCAGAAGCGCCTCGATCTCGCGCGCTGACGTGGCCGTTGTGACGCTTTCCGGAAGGGGCTGGTAGATGCGCCGCCCATTGCGCCCATGCGGCCAGTAATCGGCAATAAACCGCAAATCAACGCCGTCACATCGCGGGCACTGATCCAGCGCCCCGGCAGTTCGTTTTCGACATGTTTTGCAGACAGTGGTTAAGGCCATTTAATCTCACTTACATTTATAAACTTCGAAGTTGATCATTTGGATATTAACTCCGGAAACGTGTTCATTTGATACATTTATAATTTTATAAGAATCACCACCCGCCTGTTCTGTATTCAACTGTACGTAGTATATCATTGTTGAAGCCCTCGCTTCGCAATACATATTTTTAATAAATTGACATTTCGAGGTATCCGAAACAGAGGATATTTTATAACCTTCCGATGATAATTGCCCTCTATTTCCACAACCACAAATACATAGTAAACAAATTAACATTAAGGCGTATTTTTTCATTTAAATTTCCTTTCTTACGCGTTCATAATTGATATTTTCCGTCATATTTCGCATAAATAAACAAAAGGTAATGCACGCCGTACCACGCCTTCTGCCACAACAGCCGCCCAGAAAAAGACTTTAAATGGATAATATATTTTGCATCCTTTTTCGTGCCGGATTTCAGGCACAGCTAGCTTGACGGTAATATCCCGGATTCCGAAAGTTGTTTCTTAAGCGATTTCATCTCATCTTCGACCCGCATGATCCGTTTTTCATTTTCGACGGCGCGTAGAAACCAGGTAATATTTTCGCGCAACGCATTGGCATACCCGGTTCCAGAGGCCAATATGTCATAGGCTTTAATCGCATACCGCAAATCATCTTGTGGATCAGGTGTTGAAGCAGGAATAGCAGATTTATTGGAGGGGACATAAGAAGAAAGAGTGTCTATAATCAGGCTGGTGTTTTCAATATCACCGGGATTGTTGAACATCTTACCTTGACCTACCATCATTTCACCCTGGTCATTCATTAGCCAGGCGCTACTGATGTTTAGATATTTTTCTAAAGCATCGGCAAATATTTGCTTAATTTCGACAACACCACGTTCCCTGTTTTTAATATCAGGGCCCTTCATTCCACATTTATCGCCCATTGCGCTTTGTGATAAGTGCAGGTATAACCTTGATTTTTTTAATCTTTCACGCCTTTCATTATTTTTTGCTTGACATATAGCTAAGATTAATATACATTCGCACCAACATTAAAAAACGAGGCACCAAATCTTAACGCCTCACCACACCGCGGGAGAAATTATGCTAAGCCAAACTTTTCAAAATATCAGGAACGTCTTTGGCCTTAAAAGTCAGATTAATGCCGCACCGGTCGCACACGAAAGGGAAATCTCCGTTGAAGTCACTGAGCGGAGCGCGGCACTCTGGGCAATAGACAGTTACATCGAAACCTCCCTGAATTCTCTTGAAGAGTGCGCCCCGCGCTTCTACAAATTCTGTCTGAGTTTTCCGAAGACGGTTATTCTCCTCACCTGCATCCTGAATCCTTTTCTTGCACTGGCCGTTTTCCGCCTTAAGTTCAGCGATTTCTTGTCTCTGCGTCGCGATCTCCGCAGTAAGCGCCGCGATCTTTTCATCCTGGATAGTAATATGCTCCCGAAGTGCGGCCGCCGCAAAAACGTCTTTCAAGCCCGTAAGGATAGCATCAATGGCGCTCACAATATCTTAACACCTCACTCCAACAAAAAGGAATAGTAACAAATGTTAACATCGAAAGAACATATAATCAATCGAAAAATCATCATCATGCGGGCCGGTTTTACGCAAACGGCATTTGCCCAAAAAGCGGGGGTCAGCCGGATCGTCCTTTATAGAGCCCTTACCGGGGAAACAAAAAAAAGCAGATGCACACGCGGATCTGCGACGCCCTGGGCGTTTCGAAGGAAGTATTCTGGCCGGAATTCTACGGCGAAAATAACGGTGATCATCAACAAGTTTAAAGAGGCATTCATGCAAAGTTTTCCTTTTTCTGATTGCAAATTAAATACTTTTAAGGATTCCCGCAAGCGCAAAGAAAATAGCCATTTTATATCTGTAATTTCTAAACTAAAATTCCAAACCGAATTTCTAAACCAAAATTCCAAACCAAAATTAGGCTTACAGGGGGCTTAAGATGTCGAAAACATACGGTGAAATGATCGATGATTTGGTTGACCGCTTAGCAAAATTTGACGACCGTGCCACTATATTCCGCCGCAATGATATCCCAAAAGGTCATTTTTATAATGTCATCAATCCAAACCGCCGCACGACTTCCGACAATCCTTTTTATACGCCGGTTGAATGGATGGTTAAGCTCACGCGCGATGGTCGTGATTATTGCATGTTGAAAAAGGTCAGTAAAGATTGCGGATGTATTTGCATCACTCCCGATGACATCAAAGAGTTGCAGAATACCGATCCGTCCAAGTCGCTGGAAATATTGCAGCGCGTATTGGGCATTATTCATGATTCACAGGCGGGGAAATGACCAAAGCGGAAGAAATAACATCCTTAAAGGCGCGCGTCTCCGAACTTGAAAGCCTGATGGCCGAAGTCAAACAGACGCTGGGCATTGGCCGCACGGATGACGCCGCCCTCCAGGACGCCATGGCGCGCATGCTGGAAGGCGACAATAAGCCCCTGGATAGATACATCCGCCGCGGTGGCAAGATCCCACAGCAAGGAATTGCAGCATGATCACTTACGAAGAAATCGGCCGTACAATCGGCGCCCTGGTGGATGAAAAGAACAAAGCCTACGGCAGCAGCTTTGAGCACGCCGGTGAAATTGTCAAAGTCCTGTACCCGAACGGAATCCGCCCTGATCAATATCCGGACATGCTCTACATGATCCGAGTGATTGACAAGATGTTTCGCATCGCCACAGCCAAAGACGCATTCGGCGAAAATCCCGCCCAGGACATCGCCGGGTATTCAATTTTACAGTGTAGGGGCGCGGTGCCCGCGCCCGAATGTAGGGCAGGCTCCCCGAGCACGCCGGAAACCATGGAGGCCAGCCATGACCAATAAAAGCATTTTCCGCGAGATCAAAGACGGCGACGACGTCAGCGATATTGTCTTCAAGATTTTCATCATACTTTCTATTTTTGTCGTGTTCGTCGCTACTATCGTCGCCATCTATACCGCTAATCAAACGCCGCCG
>CAYGNV010000068.1:8097-11564 GCA_964351355.1 uncultured Smithella sp. | reverse complement strand
CCGGTTATTGATGCTGTAAAAAACATTGTGACTTGATAGAAAGTAGTTAAAGAAGGAAGGTGTTATAGACGCTGCGCTAAAAACATGATCTGTGTAATATAGCCCCCTCATATCCATCTAACTGAGGGGGTTTTTTTTCTTGACAAAAGCCAATGTTATTTGGTAGGAGCGCTCAACGCTTGGATCCGAAAGGACTGGGACGGGAAGGAAAGTCTAAAATGGATATTAAGCCTCTCGTCTTACATACAACGAGGGGCTTTTTTAATGGGAAAAATGAGAGTCGTTGAATCCATCAAAGAAATGCAGTCTGATTGCGAAAGTTTAAGACTTTCCGGCAAGAGGATATCTTTTGTCCCCACGATGGGCTATTTTCATGAGGGACACCTGTCGCTGATGAGAGAAGCCCGCAAAACGGCGGATCATGTTGTTGTCAGTATTTACGTTAATCCCACCCAGTTTGGCCCGAAGGAAGATTTTTCCAAATACCCGCGGGATTTTGAACGGGATGCCCGGATGGCTGAGAGTGTCGGCGTTGATGTAATCTTTTTTCCGGCAAATACGGAAATGTATCCCAGCGCCTATCAAACCTACGTTGATGTAGAGCAAGTGACAAAAAATCTGTGCGGCCTGTCCCGCTCCGGTCATTTTCGCGGTGTCACGACGGTCTGCTGCAAATTATTTAATATCGTTAAGCCGCACAGCGCAATCTTTGGTAAAAAAGATTTTCAGCAACTGGCGGCTATTAAACGAATGGTTGCCGATTTGAACCTGGATCTGGAGATCATCGGGTTGCCGACGTTTCGAGAGCCTGATGGTCTGGCCATGAGTTCACGTAATGTTTACCTGAGTCAAGAGGAGCGGTCATCGGCCCTGACGCTGATCGGTGCGCTGAAGTTGGCGCAAAAGCTTTTCGCGGGAGGCGAAAGAAATGCGGCAGTGATGATCAAGCAGGCGGAAAAACTTATTAATAGCGCCAAATTTACCGCTATTGATTATATTAAAATATGTGATGCGGCCACGCTGGAAGATGTGGATGAGATCAAGGGGGAGGCTGTGATGGCCCTGGCCGTAAAAGTAGGAAAAACCAGGCTGATTGACAATAGCGTTTTGGGTGAAGAGCTTAAAGCGTAATATTTTACAGACAGGAGAGGAATGACAACCATGGAAAGATTTATGTTGAAGTCAAAAATCCATCGCGCCACGGTCACGGACGCGGATTTAAATTATGAAGGCAGTATTTCCATTGATGAAAAACTTTTGGAAGAAGCCAACATGCTGGAGTATGAGAAAGTGGAAATTTACGATATTAATAACGGCGCGCGTTTTTCCACTTATATCATTAAAGGGAAACGTAATTCGGGAATCATTTGTCTTAATGGCGCCGCCGCCCGTATGGTGGCCAAGGGCGATTTAATTATTATCGCCACCTTCGTGACGGTGGATGACGCCAAAGCCAAAAAATGGAAACCCATCTGTGTTTTGGTGGATGCTAAAAATAAAATTAAAAAAGTATCTCAATAGGCTTAACAAAATTAGAAAAAAAGCACTCGCTACTTCTTTTTGCGGGTGTTTTTTTTATTTTCCGGAACTTAAGCATAAAGATATTGAACTCACCTTGGGTGTATGCTATCGGTGTCGCAGTAATAACTAATCAAGTTTTAAGGATGTGGAGGAGACATGGCTTTTCTGGAAATTGATAAAAATCTGAAATATAAAGTCGCGGATTTATCCCTGGCCGCCTGGGGTAGGAAAGAGTTGAAACTGGCGGAAAACGAAATGCCCGGTTTGATGGCGGTGCGCAAAAAATACGGACGCAACAAACCGCTGAAAGGTTTAAAAATCATGGGCAGTCTGCATATGACTATCCAGACGGCCATGCTGATTGAAACACTGAAAGCATTGGGCGGTGATCTTCGCTGGGCGTCCTGCAATATTTTTTCAACGCAGGATCACGCGGCGGCGGCCATTGCCAAGGCGGGCAGTGCGGCGGTTTTTGCCTGGAAAGGCGAGACATTGGAAGAATACTGGTGGTGCACGGAACAGGCTTTAACCTGGCCGGACGGATCAGGGCCCGATTTGATCGTGGATGACGGCGGTGATGCTACATTGTTTATCCACCATGGCGTTAAAATTGAAAAAAATCCGCAATTGCTTAAGCAAAAAGCAGATAATAAAGAATTCGCGATTGTTGTTTCGCGCCTTGAACAATTGTATAAAAAAAATCCTAAACACTGGCAGAAAGTTGCCGCCGGAATCCGGGGCGTGTCGGAAGAAACGACCACCGGTGTCCATCGCCTCTATCAGATGCAGGCATCGGGCGAACTGCTGTTTCCGGCCATCAATGTGAATGATTCTGTCACGAAATCAAAATTTGATAATTTGTATGGCTGCCGGGAATCGTTGGTGGACGGCATTAAAAGGGCGACGGACGTTATGATGGCCGGCAAGATGGTCGTTGTTTGCGGCTATGGCGATGTCGGAAAAGGCAGCGCCCAGTCGATGCGGGGATTCGGCGCCCGTGTGGTGGTGACGGAAATTGATCCTATCTGCGCCCTGCAGGCGGCGATGGAAGGGTATGAAGTGAAAACACTCGAAGAGGTGGCGCCAATTGCGGATATATTCGTATCGGCGACGGGCTGCTGCGATGTCATTACGGGTCGTCACATGGAAATGATGAAGGATGAAGCGATTGTCTGCAATGTCGGTCATTTCGACAGCGAAATCGATATGCATTATCTCGAAGCCAGCAGGTTTTGCCGCAAAGAGAACATCAAACCGCAGGTTGATAAATGGACGCTCAAATCGGGTCGTTCGATTATCGTTCTGGCCGAGGGGCGTCTGGTCAATCTGGGTTGTGCCACAGGACATCCGAGCTTTGTCATGAGCAACAGCTTTACTAATCAGACGCTGGCGCAGATTGAGCTGGCTACTAAGAAATATGATGTCGGCGTTTATACGCTGCCCAAGAAACTGGACGAAGAAGTAGCTCTCTTGCATCTGGCCAGACTGGATGCCAAGATTTCAAAGCTGACGAAAAAGCAGGCTCAATATCTGGGTGTGCCGATGGATGGACCATTTAAACCCGAATATTACAGATATTAACCTTTCTCTGATCAACGCATTCCCCCCAAAGTCAGGGGGGATGCGTTGATATCAATCAAGTTCGTATGCGATAAAACAGGAAAGCGGCCAGGCTGGTAAAGAGGATATTGGAAGCCCAGGCTGCCACGAAAATGGGTAATATTCCCGATCTTCCCAGAGACATGCAAAATGCGTGGACAATCCAGTAGGAAAAACCGATCAATATTCCAAGGGCCACGCTCTGCATGACGCCGCCGCTTCGTTCCGAGCGTACGGAAAAAGACATGCCGATAAAAACAAGAATCAGGCAAACAAACGGAAAGGCGATTTTACCATGCAAATCAACAAGGTATCTGGAAACATCGTATCCTTCCGCCTGTATTTTC
>CAYGNV010000068.1:0-7997 GCA_964351355.1 uncultured Smithella sp. | reverse complement strand
TAAATGGCGTTCTGAGCGCGATACCAGATTTCATTTTGCTTGAAAAATCCCAGGGACTTTTGCTTCTGCACATCCACCTTCACAATATATTCCGTCTTCTGGATGGAGGCCGGGGTGACCAGCTCTGTGAAAAAGAATAAAAATACGGCTATTATCGTCGCCACCGCCAAAACGGGAAGAGCAATGCGGTACAGGCTGATACCGTTGGTTTTCATGGCCGTTATTTCACTGAATTTGGACAAAAAACTATATGTCAAGAGTGTGGATAGAAGAATTGCCGCAGGCAGTGTCAGCGAAATGATCATGGGGATAGAATAAAAAAAATAAGATGCCACTTGAGCCGCTGTTGCCTGGTTGCTCAAAAACATGCGAATTTTTTCAAAAAAATCAACAATCACATAAAGCGCAATAAAAGTAACACAAGTGATGATGAAAAACCTTAAGAATTCTCTAAGGATATATTTATCAAGCAGTTTCAATGGTTTATCCTCAACCTTTCAACTTGCTCTTCCAAAAATACGCATAAGCGATTCGGAAAAGAGAAATCTCTTTATTGGCCATATAAAACAGATAAACGCCCAGCAGGGCAAATACAAAATTCGGTGTCCAGACGCCAATGAATGGAGAAAGCTGACCGGTTTCCGCCAGCGCCTCACCGCCGATACGCAAAAGATAATAGGTGGCGACAATCACGATGCCGACGGCAAAACCACGGGATTTAACCGCACGATGGCTGGTGATGCCTAACGGCAAGGCCAGCAGGCCAAAAAAAATACAGGATAAGGGGATGGAAAATTTTTTATGCACCTCGATGGCCAGTTCACGGACGGCCGCGCCATCCAGCCCCGGCTTTTTCATTCGCTCCAGGAGTTCTGTCATGGTCATTTCAGTGCTGGACTTGGATGCGTCGGTTAAAGCAGCCAGCGTTGTGGATAGGTCAAGATTGACATCGTAGCTTTTGAAATCAACTTTCCGATAGGTTTTGAGGTCAGAACTCACGGTATGAATCGAGCCGTCTTCCATTCGCAGTTTCACGATCATCAATTTCGGGTCGGCAACCAGAAAAGCTTTTTTTGCCAGAATGGTATTTTGTTCGCCGATGATGCGGTTATCCGAAATGATGACACCTTCCATGTATTCACCGTCCGCCGGAACTTTATCGGCGTACAAAAGCAGGTCCTTAAAATCCGAGTTAAATACTTTTTCTTTGATCCCAATGCTGGCATTTTGCGAAGCCAGTTCAAAAAGGAGTCTCTTGGTGGCGAAATTACTTTGAGGCACAAGAAAATATCCGATGACTATGGCACAGACGAAAGCCAGTAAAGAGGCGATGGCTACGGGATAATAAATCTGAATTAAACTGACGCCGGATGCTTTGAGGGCGGTAATTTCATTGTCGGCGGAAAATCTGCCCATAGCAATGAGGATAGAAATTAAAAGTGCTATGGGAATTGTAAATAGCATAAAATTGGGCATGATCAGGATAATCAGATGACCGATGTCCAAAACACGGATGCCTTTATTAATCATCAGATCCATGATTTGAAGGATTTTCCCCATCAAGAGGACAAAGGTAAAGACGAAAAGGATAATGATAAAAGGGATGGCAATTTCCCGAAATATGTAACGGCTGATAATTTTATTCATAATGTTATCAAAAGTTTTTGAAAAACTAGCATGTATCGATGATTTTGCACAAGTAAAACATCACGAATTCGTGAAATAGGCTTTGACTGCATTGTATTGTTTTGTTGACAGTCGAATGCATTTTGCCTATATTCCAGTCACATTTTAAATAACTTGCCTGTTGAAAGGGAACTTAGCACATCATGAAAGTTGATACCATGCGCCGGATAGATTATTATCTTGGCATTCCCCTTTGTTTTATTGGCACCATCCTCTTTAAATTATGCCGTCTATTCTGCAAACCTGATCGAAAGACGCCTCATAATGTTTTATTTATCGAATTGTCGGAAATGGGCAGCGCCATCCTTGTTGACCCCGCCATGAGAAAGTTACAGCGGGAAACAGGCGCTAATCTTCATTTTGCAATATTCAAAAAGAATAAACCAAGCCTGGAACTGCTGAAAACCGTGCCGGCCGAAAACATTTACACCATACGGGAAAACAGCATGCTGTTGTTTGTCTTCGATACTTTGAAATTATTTTTATGGACACGAAAAAGAAAAATCGATGCCGTAATTGATCTGGAGCTTTTTTCTCGTTTTACGGCGCTGCTTACCTGGTTTTCCGGCGCACCGGCAAAAGTCGGTTTTTATGCTTATTATAATGAAGGCCTTTACCGCGGGGATTTTTTAACGCATAAGGTTGCCTATAATCCTCACCTTCATATTGCGGCAAACTTCATTGCCCTCGTCAATGCCCTGAAATCGGACAGAGAAGAAATTCCTTATTCCAAGACAAAGATTTCCGACGAAGATCTTATTCTGGCCAAAGCTTCGATATCGCCTGTTGAACAAAACGTTATTCTCAATATTATCCGGTATTGTTTTGCAGGGTTTGATCCACAAAAAAATAAGATAGTCCTGATCAATCCCAATGCCAGCGAACTGCTGATTCAGAGGCGCTGGCCGCAACCGTATTATGTCCGGTTGATCAAAATGATTCTGGACAAATGCCCGCAGGCGCTTGTTTTGATCACCGGCGATTCTCATGAACGCAAGGAGGCGCAGCACCTGAAGGAACAGGTAGCCAATGACCGGTGCATTAATTTTGCAGGGAAGGTTAGCTTCGCACAGTTGCCCCCTCTGTACAGCGTTTGTGAGTTTATGGTGACGAACGATTCGGGACCGGGGCATTTTGCAGCCGCGACGGATATGCCGACGTTTGTTATTTTTGGTCCGGAAACTCCTGCGCTCTATGGATCGCTGGGCAAATCAACGCCGATTTTTGCAGGATTGGCCTGTTCTCCCTGCGTCAGCGCGTCCAATCATCGCAAAACAGCCTGTAAAGACAATGTTTGTCTGCAAGTCATTCATCCCGAAGGCGTGTTCAATACCATCTTGCCCAATCTGGGAGCGATCAATGCCCAAAACTGAAAAACGGATATTTATTCTGATATTGGTGTTTTCTTTGATTCGCCTGATGGCGGCGCCTTTTTTCGGTCTTGGCGTTGATGAGGCCCATTATGTTTTATACGCAAAGTATCTTGACTGGAGTTACCTGGATCATCCGCCTCTTGTGGGTTGGCTGCACGCGCCTTTTTACTATATTTTCGGCGCCAATGAATTTCTCGCCCGCCTGCCGGCTATTTTGCTTTTTGCCGCCACATCCTATTGCTGTTATGTGTTTATTCTCAGGATCACACAGTCCGTTCAATTAGCATTATTGTCCGTTCTGGCGTTGAACTGCTCATTCATGCTCAACGCCTTGGGGCTGATGCTTTTACCCGATTCCATATTGCTGTTATTAGTATTTCTGCTGATCTTTGTCGGAGAAAGACTTGCCCGCAATAAAAGACCGCTGGATTTTATTTTCCTGGGTATTATTCTGGGGTTGATGGGCCTGGCTAAATATACGGCAATCCTGCTCGTGCCGCCTCTGATCGTCTTCTTCCTTATGAAAAAAAGGTATGATATTATTTTTTCGCCGTATATTTTTTTGGCGGCATTTATTGCGTTTTTGCTGGTTATGCCGGTGATCTATTGGAATGTCACGCATGACTTTATCAGTTTCCGGTATCAGGGTTCTCATGTTTTCGGATCACTGGCATCGAGTTTTAAATATTTTGTCGAATCGCTGGCGGCACAGTTCGGCGCTTACAGTCCATTTTTATTTGCTGTTGCGGTTTATGGTTTCTTCAAAGTCCTGCGTGATCGGGACGATTATCTGCGCCTGGCGGTTTTGTTCGGCGGCGCCATTATGGTGTTTTTTCTGGTCACATCGGTTTATGAACGGACGCTTCCCCATTGGCCCTCTATTTTCTACCTCTTGTTTATTCCTGTCGGAACCTATCATTTATTTACATCACAGAAAAAATGGCAGAGAACCTTTTTGTATATTGCCGTCGGATTCAGCCTGATCGCTACACTGCTTGCTTATGCGGAACTGGCTGGAAAATTTGTTACATTCCCCGAGTACAAATCTCCTTTCCGTGATATTTACGGATACCGGGAAATGGCGACTAAGGCGGATGAGGTCATCAAAAGAAACCTATCGTCCCGGCCCAAGGCTATCGCCGTGACCAACTGGACGATGGGCAGCCGGGTGATGTACTACAATATGCCCTATGGATATGATGTATTTGTAATGGATACGCGGCAGGATCAGTTTGATATTTGGCAGAAGAAATCACCTCTGGGCTATGATATGCTGTTTTTCAATACAAAGTTTGAAAATATTGATGTGGCCCGACTGCTGCGCTGCGATCATGTCGATGTTGCCGGTAAAATGGATTTGAAGCTCAATGGTTCAAATGTGAATAGCGTGGAATATGTCTGGTGTTATAATTATCAGGGAGTAAAAAATTGAAACAAAGATGGATGGCGTTCCTGCTGATAATATCGGGTGTCTTTTTGACTTACGTTGCCTATACCCAGTGGGATATTTCAGTTGCTTACACCTGCCGCGGCTTAAGCCGGTCTGTCCTTGATATTGCCGAAATCATAACAACTGCCGGAGATTCCAAATGGTATTTTATTTTGTTTGTGCCGGCTTTCCTGATTTTTTATTTTATTTTGAAAAACAAAAACTGGTCGATGAAGATGCTGTTTCTCGTTATCGCCATATCTGCGTCCGGATTGATCAATATCCTGATCAAATGGATCGCCGGAAGAAACAGGCCGATTAATCTTTTTAACCACGGGCTATTCGGTTTCGATTATTTTAGAGCGAGTTATGAATTAAATTCCTTTCCTTCGGGGCACTCTGTCACAGCGTTTTCTCTGGCGGCCGCCCTGAGTATATTGTTTCCCCGCTTTGGCGTTTTGGCTTTCATCCCGGCAACAGCCATTGCGTTGAGCAGAGTGATCATTACGTCGCACTATGTCAGCGATATTATCGCCGGTGCATTGATCGGTACGGTCTGCACGCTGGCCGTCAAATATTATTTTGACCGTTTTAAAATTGAACTGGCGCCCCGGTCAGAGGTATCTTAAATGAAAAAAATATATATTCTGCTTTTGATGCCCTTTCTTCTCTATGTTGCGCTGCTGGGTGTTATGCCGCAAATGGAGCCGGATGAGGCACGCTACAGTCTGATTCCCAGCGCGATGAATGAGACAGGCAACTATGTTACACCCCATATCAAACATACCATTTATCTGGAAAAGCCGCCGCTGGCTTCCTGGGCGACGGCAGTATCTTTTAAAATCTTCGGGGAAAACGATTTCTCCGCGCGATTGTTTACAGGTCTTTGCGCCTGGGGCTGTATTCTGCTGACATTTTTTATCGGACGGCGTTTTCGCGATGAAAAGACCGGCCTGTATGCCGCAGCCGTTCTTACCATATCCGTGTTTCCATTTATTCTGGGAAGAATTAATATTCTGGATGTGCCTCTGACCTTTTTTCTGTGTCTGTCCATATGGCTGGGCTATTTGTCTTTGATTACGGAAAGCAAACGATACCTGTCCTATTTATTCTATTTCACCTGTGCTTTGGCTTTTTTAACCAAAGGGATTATCGGGGTCGTTTTCCCCTTTGCCATATTGGTTATCTGGCTGATTTGGGTCGGGCGCTGGCGCGAAATAGTGCGGCTGATTTCGCCGGTGGGGATTGTGATATTCCTGATCGTTGCCTGCCCGTGGCTCTATCTGGCGCAGAAAGAGAATGCGGATTTCCTCTGGTTCTTCTTTGTGCGTGAACATTTCCTGCGGTTTACAACACAAATGCACGGCAAGACGGAACCGTTTTATTATTTTCTGCCGATTATTATCGGCGGCATGCTTCCCTGGCTTGTTTACTTCATTCGCGCCTGGCAACCCAAAAACATCAAAGATTGTCTATTCCAAAAGGATGACAATAAATTATTGGTTGTCTGGTTTTTATTTATTTTCCTTTTTTACACAGTTTCTTCTTCCAAGCTTGCCCCATATATTGCACCGGTGTTTTTGCCTATCGCTCTTTTTGCCGGCCGGATATTTCGAAACCACGAAAATGAACTGCCGGACCTGCTCGGCAAAAGAAAGATTTTTTACCGCCTTGCAGTATATATTCAGTCAACGATGATATTGATTGCTCTTCTCCTGCCGCCGATTTTGAAGCAATATTCTGATCCAGCCAAAGGACTGGTCGTTATGACCTCCGATTATTGGTGGGTATATATCATTCCCATACTGATTGCGGCTGCTTTGCTGGCTTTTCTGCCTGATCTCATTGCCCGTAAGGTTCGTGCGGGTTGGTTTGTAACGATCTATCTGCTTTGTTGTTTGCTTTTAGCGGGAATGATTTTTCCGCTCAATGATTTTCTGTCTCCGTATCGCAGCGCGCTGGTTGCCAAAGATGCGATTGCCCGGCATGTGCCGCCGGGGCAACTCTTATATCAGTATCGTGTCAATTTTTACGGGATTGATTATTATAACAAGATTCGAACGCCGATTGTTGAAGATTTCGGCGAGTTGGCGGACGGTATTATAAAAATGCCGATAGAGGAAAGGAAAAAATATTTTTTAACGCTCAATGAGTTTGTTGAAAAAATGGAACAGGGAAAGGAAATTTACTGCATTACGCAGCATCAGGATAAACTGAATCAGCTTAAGTCGAAGTATTCCCATGTTGACATTCTTTGGGACAATGGTGCATTTTATCTTTTAAGAATCAAAAAATAAATGAAGGACTGAATGTCAATGAAAATAAGAAAAGATTTCTTACCCTTCAGCCGCCCATCCATCGGTGAGACTGAAATAAACAGCGTTGTCGCCTGTCTGAAATCAGGTTGGATCACCACGGGCGCCCTTTGCAAGGAATTTGAAGATAAGTTCTGCGGGCTGACTGGCGCAAAGCAGGCTGTCACGCTGAACTCGGCGACCGCCGGCATGCATTTGATGCTGACCGCTCTGAACCTGCGGCCGGGAGATGAAGTGATCACGCCTTCCATGACGTTTGCTTCCACCATCAACATGATTGCCCTGTGTCAGGCAATACCCGTGTTTGTCGATATTGATTACGGAACCCTCAATATCAATTGTGATTTGATCGAAGCGAGCCTGACCGCCAGAACAAAAGTGATTATTCCGGTTCATTTTGCCGGAGCTCCTGCGGATATGGATCAAATCAATCATCTGGCCAGCAAACATTCTTTGACGGTCATCGAAGATGCGGCTCATGCGGTGGGCACTTATTATAAGGGCGTTCATGCGGGCGGTTTCGGCCATCCCGCAATTTTTTCTTTTCATCCGATAAAAAATATCACAACCGGCGAGGGCGGGATGATCACGCTTAATGATGCCGATTTAGAAAAGAAATTGCGTCTGCTGAGATTTCATGGAATAGAAAGGGACGCTTGGAAAAGGTATGGCAAAGGGGGTGATCCCTCCTATGATATTATGGAACCGGGTTATAAATATAATATGCCCGATTTGCTGGCCGCGTTGGGGATCGCGCAGCTCGAACGATGGGAAGAATTGAATGCACGTCGTCAAACCTTAGCCCGGCTTTATCTTGAGGGTTTGCAAGGAATAGACGGACTGGATTTACCGCAAGCGCCGCCGTATGATCACATCCATGCCTGGCATTTGTTCATCATTAAACTAAAAGATTATTCCCGGGATGAGTTTATGCAAAAGCTGGCGGAATATAATATCGGTTACGGCCTGCATTTTCCTCCCGCACATACATTATCTTATGTCAACAGCAAGTATAACGGAAGCAATATGCCACTTCAGGAAACAAACCGGGCGGCGGATAAAATATTATCTTTGCCTTTATTTCCTGATATGACGGAAGATGACGTTCAATACGTTTGCGCTGCAATAAAGGAGATTTTTAAAAATGGCTAAGGTGCAGGTCTCAGTGGTCATACCGGTGTATAATGAAGAAGC
>CAYGNV010000067.1:0-11877 GCA_964351355.1 uncultured Smithella sp. | reverse complement strand
ACGATCCGTTCAAAGAATCTCTGGAAAGCCTCAACACCCCAGCGGCTGCGTGCCTTGCTCAAAACGCTGTGATTCGGCATTTCACTGTCCAGGTCGTAATCTAAAAACCACAGCCAGTCCAAGCGCATGGGCAGGGTATTCATCAGTTCACGTTCGGATCGTACATTGTATAAAATCAAAAGCAACATCATTTTCAGAATCGCCGGAGGCGGGACGGAAACATTGCCATTCCCTCCATACAGGTCTTTGACTTCCTGATAGATAAAGTCGAAATCAATCCGGCTTCGCATTTTTCTCAAGATATGATTGGCGGGAATACGCTCATCAAAATTTATGGAATTATAAAATAGTTTTGGTTGGAAATCATTTTGGTAACCCATCATAAATAATTGCATCTCCCTGCTTTAAATTATTCCTATTATACTAATAATATCAATATATTGCAACTATTTTATGCTCATTTCTAAAAATAATTTAAGCCCGAAATTGCAATCGCCATAATTCGCTTTTCCATCTGTATCTTACATTAATCTATTTGGGCAACAGGCCGGGAAGACTGAACCTATCTATCACTTTACAAATTATACCAAAAGAGCTACCTAATTAGCGCATCTTAACAGTTGCCGCCAATATTGGCCCGTGACGGGAATGGGCGAAAACCGATTCAACAACGTCATTAAGATCAATTTAAGATTAGAAATAATGAATGTGAATAATAAAATAAAATCCCTAAAGGAGGCTGGCGAAAAGATTATCGGGTGTTTTCCTTTATATCCCCCTCTGGAGCTTTTCCATTCCCTCGGACTGTCGCCGGTTGTGTTATGGGGACTCAAGGATACAATAAAGACGGTTGAATCTGCCAACCGGCATATTCCGGGTTATGCCTGTTCCGTTGCGCGTCATCTGGTGGAATTTGTGCTTTCAGACCGTGGACAAGTCATGGATGGATTATTTATGTATAATGCCTGTGACACCCTTCGCAACCTCCCGGAAATCCTCCACTGTGGTCTTGAAGAAACCGGCCGATCCATTCGAATTTTCAAAATGCACATTCCCATGGTGCCGGAAGAACAGACCCAGACATCGGGTTATCTCAGCGCGAGAATTCTCGCCTTAATCAAAGAACTGGAACAGGCATTCGGCGTTTCGTTTTCTCCGGATAAGTTCCGGCACAGCGTTGAGCTTTACCGAGAGATGCGGTCTCTGTGCAAATCATTGGAGAGAGAGGTCGCGCACGGAACCATGGGCTATGGTCAGTATTCCCGAATCATTCGGGAAGGCTGTTTTACCACCGTCGAGCATCATATAGAATTAATGAAACATAGTCTCAAAGAAAATCTCTTGTCTCCGAATAAATCAGTTTCAGCATCAGCCGCCGCCATTATTGTCAGTGGCATCCTTCCGCCCCCGTTCGCGCTTATTGATGCCTTTGAAAATGCCGGACTCCGGGTTGTGGGAAACGATATCGCCTCACAACGTCGATCCTATGATTATACCCCGGACACGGTGGATGATCCATGCAGTTATTATATCGACTTCTACCGTAACCATTTTCCCTGCCCGACCCTGCTTTATTCAGGGGATAAACGGATCGCAACGATAAAAGACCTTTTGGCCAGTACCATGGCTAAGGGATTTGTGTTTATTGGCGAGAAGTTCTGTGAAAATGAATATTTTGAAATCCCCTATCTGGAAAAAATATTAAAAGAGAGGGGTATTGCCACGCTGTCCCTGGAAATCTCCATTGACGATGACGCGAACAGTTCGGGCTTCTTGACGCGTATCGAAGCTTTTGCCGAATTGTTGACAAACTGAAT
Organism: uncultured Smithella sp.; assembly: GCA_964351355.1. Classification (GTDB taxonomy): domain Bacteria; phylum Desulfobacterota; class Syntrophia; order Syntrophales; family Smithellaceae; genus UBA8904. The sequence continues at coordinate 10,060 of CAYGNV010000067.1, read as the reverse complement.
TTCTTAGAGGTTAATATGCCGGAGGAACACAAGGAAAAAGCAAGGCATCACAAGACTGACGCCGGGAAACGGCTAAGCAAAATCATACTCAATGACTACATGCAGCTGCATCAGAAGGCGGAAAAAGGCGCCTTTGTCGTCTGGATTGCCATCGTTGTCCCCGCTGAATTATTCAGTGGTTTTGAGAATGTCGTTTATGCAGTGCCGGAAAGTCACGCGGCCATGAGTGCCGGCAAGGGAGTTGGTCCGCTGCAGTGTGAAAAGGCCGAGGGAAAAGGTTTTTCGCCGGATCTTTGCTCCTATGCGCGCATTGATCTTGGTACGGCGTTCGATGGTGGGAAAGATTCGCCTACCTTCGGCCTGCCAAAGCCTCATCTGCTTGTCTCCGACAACAATAACTGCTCACTGCTGGTGAAATGGTTTGATGTCCACCATCGCGAATGGGGAACTCCGCACTTCATTCTGGACGTGCCGTTTTGCTATGAGCCGCAGAAAGAGCAGGATCTCGACTACATACTGTCTCAATACAGGGATCTCATTAATGCCATTGAAAGAATGAGCGGCCAGCGGTTTGACTCCGAACGTTTCCGTGAAGCGGTTCAGAACACCAAGGACGCCTTGATACACTGGAAACGTTTCCTGAAGGCAGCGGCGCACCGTCCGTCGGGTCTCACCGTCTTCGATTCCTTCGTGCAGATGGCGCCTTTTCTGACATCGCGGGGAACAAGAGAATTGGTCGATCATTATCGGCTTCTGGCCGACGAAACCCAGGAGTGCGTCGCACAGGGCATTTTCCCTGTCCCCAATGAAAAATACAGGCTCCTCTGGGACAATATTGCACCTTGGCACCAACTGAGCAAAATGTCGACACGCCTGGCCGGACTCAACGCCAATATCATCGCTGCCTCCTATACCTACTGTATGGGGAGTCTGGAAGGAGAGTTTGACCTGTATTCTTATGACGGCGGCGATCCGCTCCGTTACCTGGCACGGACCCAGAATTTTTCTGTTTGTCCCCACGGCCTTGAACTACGCTACCGATCAATGCAAAAAGCCATCGAGGCGGTTGGGATCGATGGCGTGGTGTTTGCCGGCAACAGGAGCTGCAAGGTTTATTCGGTCATGCAGATGGATCTTTTGAAACGTGTCACGGAAAAACTCGGCATACCTGCCGTGATGATCGACGTTGATCATGCCGACGCGCGAAAATACACGGAGGAAAATGCCTTTTTGCGTATCGAGGCACTTTTGGAACTTATCGATATCAAGAGAAAAAATTCCCGCACCTGATTCTGGCTGGCCTACCCGGTCAACTCCGCTGTCCAGCATCGCAATCAAAGCAGGGGCGTGTTTCATGCGCTAATTTGGGGGCTATTCGGGCGCGATTTGGCGGGAAACGAAAAAAGGGCTTCAGGACGTAAAATCTTAAAACCCTTGTTTATTTTGGTGGGCCGTGCGGGGATTGAACCCGCGGCCAACGGATTAAAAGTCCGCTGCTCTACCGCTGAGCTAACGGCCCACGTTTATGCGTTATTTAAGAACATGGATCTCTAGCAGCTAGTCCAGTGTGTGTCAAGAAGAAACTGCTTTATTTAGTTTTCAAAGGGATTTTCCAGCTGTATCGTTTCTTCGCGTCCCGCGCCGACGGATACCAGAGCAATACCGGCGCCGGATAATTCTTTTAAGCGCTCGAGGTATTTCTGTGCGTTGGCGGGAAGATCGCTGATTTTTTGAGCGCCTGCAATATCTTCCTTCCAACCGTCAAATTCTTCATACACCGGCTCGCAGGCTGAAAATATTTTCATACTGGCAGGAGCGGCCTCGGTAAATTCACCATGGGCCGACTTGTAACCGACGCAGATTCTGAGTTTATCCAAACCGGTCAAGATATCCAGTTTGGTGATAGCGAGCGTAGAAATACCGGAAACGCGAATGGCATGACGCACCAGAACCATATCCAACCAGCCGCAACGGCGTTTGCGGCCGGTGGTCGCTCCGAATTCCTGCCCGACTTTTTGCAGATGATCGCCGATACTGTCTTTTAGCTCCGTCGGGAAAGGACCTTCTCCGACGCGGGTTGTGTAAGCTTTGCAGATGCCCACCACGGTGGAAATCGTGTTGGGACCGACCCCGCTGCCGCAGGCCGCATTGCCGGAAACCGTATTGGACGAGGTGACGTAAGGATACGTTCCATGATCGATATCCAGATGACAGCCTTGCGCGCCCTCAAAGAGCACTTTCTTGCCTTTTTTGATTTCACGATCCAGAATAAGCGATGTGTCGGCGACGTAGGGTCTAATTTTTTCAGCGAAAGCCAGATATTCATCGGCGATGGTTCCGGCATTCAACGGTTCAGCGCCAAAATAATTTTTCAGCAGAAAATTCTTTTCTTCAAGGCTTTGGCGCAATTTTTCCAGGAATAAGTCTGTTTCGTAAAAGTCGCCCACGCGGATGCCCGTGCGGGCGATCTTGTCTTCATAAGCCGGGCCGATGCCACGGCCGGTCGTGCCGATTTTCTTGCCCGCATTGCGGGCCTCACGCGCCTGATCGATGCTGCGGTGATAAGGCATAATGACATGCGCTTTTTCGCTGATATAAAGCTTGGTGGAAGAGGGAAAAAGACCGGCTTCGTTTAATTCATCGACTTCCTGAAGAAATACCTTCGGGTCAAAAACAACGCCGTTGCCGATAATACAGATTTTGTGATCATGTAAAATTCCCGACGGTATGAGATGCAGAATCGTTTTTCTGCCTTTAACCACGAGGGTATGCCCCGCGTTGTTGCCGCCCTGAAAGCGGGCGACAACATCCGCCTGCTGTGTATAAAGATCAACAATCTTTCCTTTTCCTTCATCACCCCATTGAGTGCCTACAACCGCAACATTGGCCATTACTTCTTCCTACATTTTAATCGGTGTGATGGAAACCACGTGTGGTAATTTCCGTAATTTGTCCAGAACGTCCGAACCAACGGGTGAATCCGTGTTCAGGATGACCAGCGCTTTTTTCGCCTGAGCGTCGCGGCTCAGATGCAGGCGGGCGATATTGACTTTGTTGTCGCCCAGCGTGGTTCCCAGATTGCCGATAACACCAGGCATATCGTCGTTGGAAACAGCCAGCATATAGCCTTCCGGCACGATTTCCACCGAAAATTCATTGACCCGCACGATCCGAAGATCGTTTTTACCGAAAACAGCGCCTGCCGTCTGGCTGGTTTCCTTCGATGTCTTGACGGTCAGAGCAATCATATTGGTGTAATCTTTGGTTTCAGAGCTCTTGACCTCGACGATCTTAATGCCTCGTTCTTTGGCGATAACCGGTGCATTGATAAAGTTAACGGTTTCGGTCAGGATCGGGTCCAGAAGCCCTTTGATCACCGAGATGGTGATGGGTGCGACATTGTGATTCAAAATCTCACCGCTGTATTCGATGGTGACTTCCTGAATCGCGCCGGTCAGTAACTGGGCATGGAAGGTTCCCAGTTTTTCCGCCAGGTCCAGATAGGGGCGGATAACCGTCATGACTTCCCCGCTGACGGATGGGAAATTGACCGCGCCCTTAATCTCGCCGGTGGCGAAGTAAGCGGCAATCTGATGAGCGATGGCAATTGCCACGTTGGTCTGGGCTTCATCGGTTGATGCGCCCAGATGTGGCGTGCAGATGACGTTGTCCAGTCCGATCAGATCCATGTTTTTTGTCGGCTCCTCTTCGAAAACATCAATGGCTGCGCCGGCGATTTTACCGGATTTTAAAGCCTCATAAAGGGCTTTTTCATTGACAATGCCGCCGCGGGCGCAATGAATCAGGAATACGCCATTTTTCATTTTGGCAAAGGAATCTTCATTGACCAGATTTCTGGTTTCCTTGGCGAGCGGCGAATGGACGGTGATGAAATCAGAATTGGCATAGATGTCATCCATGCTGACCATTTTCACACCCATTTGGGCGGCAACATCCGGAGAAATAAACGGGTCGTAAGCGATCACATTCATCTTCAGGCCGATGGCGCGGTCAGCCACTATGGCGCCGACACGTCCCAGTCCGATGATGCCGAGGGTTTTGTTGCAGTATTCGTTGCCCATGAATTTCGTTTTTTCCCAAAGGCCTGCTTTCATCGAAGCCGTGGCCTGGGGGATTTTGCGGGCCAGGGACAGCATCATGGCGATAGCGTGTTCACCAGTGGTGACAGTGTTGCCGCCGGGGGTATTCATGACGACGATGCCGCGTTTGCTGGCGGCGGGAATATCGATATTATCCACGCCCGCGCCTGCTCGGCCGATGGCGGCAAGCTTGGTTGCTGCTTCAATGATTTCCGCTGTCGCTTTGGTCGATGAACGGACGATCAGTGCGTCGTAATCTTTAATAATTGCTTTTAGCTCATCCGGTTTCATGCCGGTTTTAACGTCAACTTTAATGCCCGGTGCGTTGCCTAATATTTCCGCAACTTCGGAAGCCATGGCATCGCTGACTAATACTCGTTTCATAATGCTCTCCTTGATATTTTTAAGTTAAAGGTTTTTAACCTTTTCATTGAAAACTTTCTCCAGTTCGGGAAGTGCCGCTTTGAGATCCGACTCCTCGATGGTCGGGCCGCACCAGAAACGATATCCGGCCGGCGCATCTTTATAAGAGTTGATGTCGTGAGCAATATTTTTCTTGCTCAGGTCTGAAGCGATGCTTTTGAGGAACTTGCTCTTTTCATCGGCGCCCAGCGCTGTGACCTTAGGATGAGTGACCGAGAGGCAAACGGACGTGTTGGAGCGGACCTTGGGATCATCGGCCAGAAATTCGATCCAGTCGGTTTTATCAACCCAGTCGGCCACGACTTTCAGGTTGGCCTGGCTTTTTTTGATCAGTCCGTCAAGGCCAAATTTACCTGCCCAATCCAGGGCGTCCAGATAATCTTCCACGCAGATCATGGAAGGCGTGTTGATGACGTCGCCGTCAAAAATGGTCTTGTTGATTTTGCCGCTTTTCTTAAGGCGGAAAATTTTCGGCATCGGCCACGGTGGATCATAGGACTCCAGACGTGCGATGGCTTTGGGGCTTAAAATCATCATGCCATGCGCGGCTTCGCCGCCGAGACATTTCTGCCAGGAAAAGGTTAAAACATCGATCTTACTCCAATCCACTTCCATCGCAAACACGGCGCTGGTGGCGTCGCATAGGGATAGACCTTGTCGGTCGGCGGGAATCCAGTTGTAATCGGGAACCTTAACGCCGCTGGTGGTGCCATTGGCGACAAATACCACATCGTTTGACCAATCTACCTTGCTGAGATCCGGAAGCTTGCCGTAGTCGGCTTTAATAACCGTGGGGTTGAGTTTAAGCTGTTTGGCGACATCCGTTGCCCAGCCTTCGGAAAAACTTTCCCATACCAAAACAGTAACCGGTTTGGGACCTAAAAGAGACCACATCGCACATTCGAAAGCGCCCGTATCGGAAGCCGGCAGAATGCCCACAAGGTAATCTGACGGAATATTTAAGATTTTGCGTGTTTCATCGGTGGCTTTGACAATTCTTTCTTTACCCAACGCGGAACGGTGTGAGCGGCCGACCGGCGCGCTCTTCAGCGCGTCGATGCTCCACGCTGGCCTCTTGCTGCAAGGGCCGGAACTGAAATTAGGGTTTTGCATAAATAACCATCCTTAAAATAAATTTGCTCAATGCTGGACTTGCATATCAGCATCGGGGGCTTTTCTCAAGAAATTTAAACCTTAATAAACGCCAAATGACCGGAGATCGAGGCATGTGTAATCCATATCTTTGATGAAGTAGCACAATAACAAACTTTGACTTAAGTCAATTACAATGTTAATAATTTCCCTTATAAAAGCTAAAAAGATTATGAAGTATTTTCAATAATCTCTGCCCAGAAAAGGAGAAAAAGCATGGCTGAGAATATTACACAGATAGGAGATATGACCCATACGTTTTATCTCAAAGACATGGCTTCCTATCAGGAACATTCCGTTGTCAGCCGGGAAATCATCCGGAAACCTGCTGGAACGTTGACAATCTTTGCCTTCGATCAGGGGGAGGGCTTAAGTGAGCATACGGCGCCTTTTGATGCGGTGGTTCACTTGCTGGAAGGTGAGGCTGAAATAACCATTGATAAAAAAAACTATTCGGTGAAAGAAGGCGAGATGATCATTATGCCGGCCAATAAGCCTCACGCGCTCAAAGCCGTAACGAAGTTTAAGATGCTGCTGGTAATGATTAAATAACCTATATTTCCCGGTGTGAGGGAGACATTTGAATAAAATGACGCGTTTGGCTATGGGCCGCAAGGTGTCGGTAAAATTTTAAAAAAGGTGAACGATGAGCAAACAATTGGCAACCACAAAAGAGCTTTTCGAGAAAGCATACCACGGCGGCTATGCTATTGGCGCGTTCAACGTTAACAACATGGAGATCCTGCAAGCCATTGTCGATGCCGGCCATGAGGAACGCGCACCTCTAATCCTGCAGGTTTCAGCAGGCGCCCGCAAATATGCGCGGCACGAGTACCTGGTCAAGCTGGTGGAAGCCGCCATGCAGACTACAGATATTCCGATAGTCCTGCATCTGGACCACGGCGAAGATTTCGAAGTCTGCAAATCCTGCATTGATGGCGGCTTTTCGTCAATCATGATCGACGCGTCCTCAAAACCGTTTGCTGAGAACATCCGCATAACGAAACAGGTGGTGGAATACGCGCATGCACGCAACGTAACGGTCGAAGCCGAACTGGGCAAGCTTGCCGGCGTGGAAGATGCAGTCCATGTGAAAGCCGAAGATGCCACCTATACAGATCCCGAGCAGGTTCAGGAATTCGTAGCCGCCACTGGCGTGGATTCGCTGGCCATTGCTATCGGCACCTCGCACGGGGCATACAAGTTCAAAGGCGAAGCCAAATTGGACTTTGCGCGTTTAGAGACCATCTCAAAACTCGTGCCGGGCTTCCCTATCGTTCTGCACGGAGCATCGTCCGTTCCGCAGGCTCTGGTGGATGAATGCAACAAGTTTGGAGGGCAACTTCCCGGGGCCAGGGGTGTACCTGAGGAAATGCTGCGCCAAGCCGCGCGCTCAGCTGTGTGCAAAATCAATATTGACACGGATTTGCGTTTGGCCATGACCGCCACGATCCGGAGAGTCTTCATGGAACAGCCTGCAGAATTCGATCCGCGCAAATATCTGGGCCCGGCCCGAGATGCCATCAAGGCCGTTGTAAAGCACAAGCTCAAGGAAGTGCTTGGCTGCTCAGGCAAAGTATAATAGATACGATCCATGCCGGGCAAGATTTTGAGGTCCAGGTGGGCTGTTTGTGTTATTTGATACAGACTCGGCGAACTTGTTTGAAATCCGTCAAACCTGTTAGTGATTTTAAGATACCGTCCTGAAGCAGCGTCGTCATACCCTCGGACATAGCTTTGCTACGCATGACTTCAACCGTTTCACGTTTTTGCACCAATCTTTTGATACTGTCGGTGGCCACTACAAGCTCGTGAATGCCCATTCTGTCTTTGTAGCCGGTCTTGTCGCATAGGTCGCATCCTTTGGGGCGGAAAAGTTTGAAGTCATTATTATAGGCAATATTGAGCTTGGCAAAAGCCTCTTCGCCGTAACTATCCACAATTTCGTCATATTCTTCTTTGTTGGGATGGTACGTTTCTTTGCAGTTTTTACACAGAGTGCGCAGAAGACGCTGGGCAAGGATGCCCAGCAGGGCGTCGGCGAAGTTCAGCGGGTCAATGCCCATATCCAACAGTCGGACGATGGTTTCCGGTGCGCTGTTGGTGTGCAGGGTGCTGAAAACCAGATGACCGGTCAGCGATGCTTCGACGCCGATCTTGGCGGTTTCAAAATCGCGCATTTCACCGACCATAATGATATCCGGGTCGGCGCGTAAGAATGAGCGCATGGCTGCTGCGAAATCAAAACCGATTTTGGGTTGTACTTGCACCTGACGTAAACCGTATTGGGTAATTTCCACCGGGTCTTCGGCTGTCCAGATTTTTCTATCCGGTCGGTTAATATGGTGGAGTGCTGCGTGCAACGTGGTTGTTTTACCGGAGCCTGTCGGGCCGACGACTAAAATCATGCCGTAGGGTTTGGCGATGATTTTGAGCAGTTCATCATAATTACGTTTCGATAGGCTCATCTCTTCCAACGGCATGGTTTCGCCTTTGGCCAAAAGCCGCATGACGACATCTTCGACGCCACCTTGTGTGGGAATGGAGGCCACCCGGAGCTCCAGTTCTTCACCATTGGAACGTCGGAATTTAATTTTGCCGTCCTGAGGCAGTCTTTTAATGGTAATATCTAAATTGGACATAATCTTGACGCGGGAAATAATCGCGGCGCGGTAACTGAATGGAACCGTCTGGTAAACGGCGCAGTCGCCGTCAACACGGAACCGGATTTCCACATTTTTTTTGCCGGTATTCGGTTCAATATGAATATCGGATGCCCGGTGGGCATACGCATCGTTAATAATTTTATTGATGAGCTGCATGATTACGCTGTCGGATTCCGTGACCAAGTCGGAGCCGTTCTCATCATCGGAACCCTTATCTTCATCATCCAGTTTACCTAAAATCTCGGTAAAAGAATGTTCGTTGTCGGAGGAGCGAAAAAAGAGGTTAATAAATTTCAGGATATCTTCAGGCAAGGCAACGTCATATTTAATTTTATTTGGTTTCAGTAGATTTTCAATGGCGTCTCTTTTCAGGATATTGTTGGGATCATCGACAATCACATGGATATAGCCGTCAATGATTTCCATCGGCACCCACAATTCACGGCAGAGATAATCTTTTTTCAGATTTTTAATTAAATCACCGGGGATAGCGAATTTATCATTATAATCAAAAAACCGGCACCGGTAAAATTCTTCAAAAGAGTGACCGATATCATCCTTGGAAATCCTGTACTTGCGCATCAGGTGCTGTTCAATGGATTCTTTATACTTGTTCGCTTCCGTCCAAGCTTCTTCCATTTCTTTATCGTTGATTAAACCACGGTTGATCAGAAAATCGAAGCGCGTTTTGCGGCGATGCGAGAATCGCTGCTGATTATAAAAGGCAACACCCAAGACTTCGGCGATTTCCACCGCCAGCCCAACCTCTTCTTCCGTAAATTTGCTGTCGCTTTTTTTTCTGTTGAGAATTTGGATAACGCCCATGAGCTGATTTTCATAAAAGATCGGAGCGGCAAGAATCTGTTTGGACCTGAATCCGGACTTTTCATCCCAACTGGAATCAAATTTCAGCTCAGGGTCAATGGCCTTGAGTTCCGCCGGATTGTAGGCGTCTCTGATATTCATAATATTGCATGTATTGGCCACATATCCGGCGATGCTCTGATTGCTGATCGGGACGCGAATTTCTTTCAGTCGCGAGCCTGCCAGAAACATGGAATAGATTTCATTATGAAGTTTATCGACGACGTAAATCGTGATGGAGTAAGCGTTAAATAAATTCAAGATGCCGTCTTTTAAGTCAATCAGTATTTGCGTAGTATTCTTCGCTGCATGGATACGATTGGTAATATCCTGAAGATTTTTACGTATTCTCAGCTTTTCATCCGTGTCGCTTAGTGGATCGGGTTTAAACTTGAAATTCATCCGGCAATTTCTCCATCTTCTTTTCTAAGCCAAAAACTAGTATTATCTTAGTAAGCACTTCAATGAATGTCAATGAAACCGATTTTCAAGCCATGTGCAATAAAATTAAAACCTATCGTACCGGAATACCCGTTCATCAGCCGGCGGTCACAATTTTTGAAAAATCGGCGATTTTGTGGAACAGCGCTGATATTTCAGACAAAAGTGATAAACGGTTGAAGCGGATTTTCTCATCTTTATCCATGACCATGACATGATCAAAAAAAGCATCCACAGGAGGACGCAGAGCGGCAAGTTTGTTCAATGCGGTGTTAAAATCTTTTTCAGCAATGCCTTTTTCTACACGCAGTTTAATGTTTTCCAATGACGAAAATAATTTAATTTCCGCATCATGGGAAAGCAGATTGACATCAACGGGGGCTTCGCGAAAATCTTTTAAAATATTATCAACCC
>CAYGNV010000066.1:5865-11897 GCA_964351355.1 uncultured Smithella sp. | reverse complement strand
GTCTTGTCGTAATTTTGGAGAAACTCTTCCAGCCAGAGGATGGAATTAATATCCAGATGATTGGTGGGTTCATCCAGAAGCAAAATATCGGGATCGGCAACCAGCGCCCGCGCTAAGAGCACCCTGCGCTTCAATCCTGCCGATAGTACCCGGAATTCAGCGTTTTCATCCAACCCGACGCGTGAGATCACTGTTTCGACTTTCTGATGAAATTGCCAGGCGCCCGCCGTTTCCAGTTTATGCTGAACCTGTTCAATTTTTTTTAGAAGCGCCGGATTGTCGCCGTGGGTTAACTGCAAGGTAAGATCGTGATATTCGTGCAATTGATCCAAATGTTCTTGACCGCCTGCGGCGACCACGTCATAGACCATGCCCGGCAGATCCTCGATATCCTGGGGCATTATCGCGACGCGAACGCTCCCGCTGGAAACAATTTCCCCCTGGTCAGGAACAATATCGCCATGAAGCAGCCTCATCAACGTGGACTTACCCGAACCGTTTCGTCCCAGAAGTCCGATACGTTCCCCCGCTTCAATCTGGAGTGACGCTCCGTCGAGGAGCTGTGGTCCGCCGAAGCTCACAGAAATATTATTAATCCAAAGTAGCGCCATAGGATGTAATCATGTCACAGTCAATTAGACCGGGCAAGCAGATTATCAACCAAATTACTTGGGGCGTGCCCATTGATCCCCCTCTTGATTTTCTCCAAGGCGGATATATGTTAATGACGAAAGGAAAAAAGGAAAATACGATGATTGACATAACGATAACCCAAACAGCGAAAATTGAACTTTTCAAAGTGCTTGAACGTTTTAATGCCAAATCCGTCCGGTTAATTCAGCAGGGCTTTGGGTGAATCGGCCCCAGCCTGGCAATGGTTCTGGATGAACCGGGAGAAGAAGATGACATTGTGCACTTGGAAGGCATCAAATTTGTTTATAATAAACACGAAAAAGATCTGTTTCACCAAACGGTGATCGACTATAAAGATTCCTGGTACGGTGAAGGATTTACGGTCTGCTCTCCGGCCTCCGAGCCATGTTGAAATATATTTACTTTGTTAACATTCCCACTTTTCACCCGGCATCCCTCCGTCACAGGATTAAGCCCTGCATGGTGCGGTGCATGGTGCGGGACACAACACTTAATTAATCTCTTTTGCAAAAAACTGGCATTATCTCTGTGGCATGCGGCCTGACTGTCTTTGAAATTTCCTACGCAATGACATTCTGTTCGCCGCTGATTTGAAATCGTTTCATGAATTTTGTGTCGATATAATTTTTCAGAAGAAACGCAAAGTGTCCGGCAAAGACGTGGGATCGCCAGGAAAGAAGGCCCGACCCATCACCCATATTGAGAATGGACAGATAATGTGCCTGGGGTTTGAAGGCATGCAACTCACCGCACGCGAGCGCGGCAAGAATGTTTTGGTATAGCACCGGGCCCTGCCGGACGGCATAAACACCTACACGGTCAAGATGTCGCGGGGTAAAGCTGATGCAGTCGCCACCGCCGAATATTTGCGGGTGTTTTATACACTGAAGAAATTCATTCACCAGAAGCCCTCCGTCGCTGCTAACGGGAAGATCCGAGTCGCGAAAAACAGGTGACGGAAGAATACCCGACGCATTGAAGGCAAAGTCAAAAGGCAGCGTGCGTCCATTATCCAGAACGGCCTCCCTGCCTGAGAACGCCGCAACCTGCGCATGCTCAATGATGTGAATGTCCCGCCTCGCGAATGACGCCAGCGCCAGACGGCGCATTTCCGGGTTGAACCGGGCAAGGATTTCTCCCCCGCTCACCAATGTGACGTCGAGACCACCTTTCGCTTTTTTGCCAAGGCGAAAAAGGTTTCCTGCAAGCTCAATTCCGGCCGCGCCTCCGCCGATCACCAAAACACTGAGACGTTCCTTCTTTAAACGCCGTTCAATCTCTCTGCCGGCGGCATACAAATTTTCAATAGGTTTTACGGAAACCATGTTTACATCTTTCGCTGCAACCGGAACAACTTCACTCCCCATGTTGCAGGAAAGCACATCATAGTCGAGCAGCCGGTTGTCGGAAAGCAATACCCGGTTTTGATCCGCCTGGATACGGGCAATGGATCCGGCGATAAATTTTCCGCCTCGATCTTCCGCCATACGCCGCACATGAAAGCGTGTTTCCGAAAGCTGATAAAGGCCTGAAAGGAGCCCCGGCCCCATACCGGAATAATAATGATAGTCTCCGGGACCGACCACGGTGACGGAATATCCCGACCGGACAAGACGATCAATCTTCGTAACGGTAAACAGATGCGCATGGCCCGCACCCGCAAGAAGCAGTTTTTTCATAAAATTCCCATCAAAGAGATATCGCTATGCAAACCTTTAGCAATTCACCTCTGTTTTAAATCCCCCCAACCCCCTTTAAAAAGGGGGTGTTTTTACTCGAAACGACACAAGGAAAGACCAACTATTTGACATCAGCAAACCGTTTGCGTATCTCTTCCACGCGTTTGCGGTTGGCACCCAGATCGGAATTGCCGACTCGGGAGGCTGAACGCACATGAATCACTTTTTCAGCCGCCGGAAAGTAAAACTCGACATCATCCACAAAACGGAAAATCAGTGATGTGGCCTCGGCAGAAAGATAATCTTCTTTCTCCGCGACAATCGTCGTGCGCTTCATCTCGCCAAGAACTTTTTTCAAGCGCGCGTAGGCATCGGCACGGCTGTCGGAATAGACAAGCGGAGCGATGCTATGTTCAGGATCACCCGCCTGCGAGGAAACACAATTGGGACTTTTCGGACAGGTTTTAAGAGGGCTGCCTCCCGCTCCCGGCGGATGGGCAACGCTCTGCGCGAAACATAATCCGCCCATCAGAAAAAATGCCGACAATGAAAAAAATACGCGTCTCATCGCAACCTCCTTTCACTCTTTGACGGAAATATCCGCCGACGTCCCGTTTTTCTTTTTCATGATCTTCCTGATCAGCACCGGACTTAGCACCAGCAGGCCCAAGAGCACAAAGGCCAGAATAATCTCCCAGGAGAGGATATCACCGGGCTTGTCGATAATCCCCAGCTGGCGGCCGGTGTAAATATAGACAAACGAGCCGGGAAGAATGCCGACTATCGTTGTCCAGGCAAAAGTCGAAAGCGGCACACGGGTCAGCCCGGCAAGGATATTGACAAGAAAGAAGGGAAAAAGCGGGATAAACCGCAGCGTCAGTAAATAATTGTATCCGTTTTCATCAATTTCCCTGTTGAACGATGCCAGCTTGTCGCTGTAGCGCTTTTGCACCCAATCGCCGATGAGATACCGCGCCGCAAGAAAAGCCAGAATAGCGCCTACACTGGCGCCGATGTTGACGTAGATCACGCCGAAAAAGCCAAAGAGAAATCCGGCGGTAAGGGTGAGAATAGTCGCACCGGGAATCGACAGTGCGACGGCAACAACGTAGATCAGGATGAAGATCGTCACGGTGGGAAGATAGTGCTGCGCTGTAAAGGCCAAGAGCTGATCGCGATACTGGCGAAACGTTTCCAGGCTCAGTAATTGGTCAAAGCCGTAAACGCGGATTGCGACAATGGCCGCCACGATGCAAAGCGCGATGAGAATTTTCTTGTGTGCCGGTCTCATTTTGACCTCCTGAATAATTTAACGAAGCGAACAAACGGATTGGATTGAATCCGGTCAATATAAGCGGCGCGAGCCGCCTGACGTGTCAGCTCTGAATAAGTCGGATACGTGTGGATCACATCGTTGAGACGGTAGAGCGGGATGCCGAGTGTGCGCGCGGCATGCGCCTCATGCATCACTTCGCCGGCTCGTTCGCCCAGGATATGCACCCCTAGAATTTTCCCTTTGGCGTCGCAGACAAATTTGGCCAGCCCCTTGGTGGCTCTGTCTGTGCGGGCACGATCCAGCTTCGCATACTCCGCCCGATAGACGCGCACTTTTGCACCGAACTCTTCACGCGCCTCCATTTCGGTCAGGCCGCTTCTGGCCAGCTCCGGGTCTGTAAAGGTACACCAGGGCACGGCATCATAGTTAACACTTCTTTGAATGGGCAGAAGCGCGTTGGATGCCGCCAGGATCGCCTGATAATTGGCGATATGGCTGAACTGATAAGGCCCCACCACATCCCCTGCGCCGTAAATATTTTTGATGTTGGTGCGCAGATGCCGGTCGACGGAGATGCCACGACGATCGAAGACCACGCCGATACTCTCCAGGCCCAGGCCTTCCGTATTCGGTTTTCTCCCTGCGGCAATGAGAAGAACCTCGGCGGCTATACGCCCGGACTTGCCGTCTTTTTCATAGACCACCGTGGGGGTTGCCGGATTCTCTACGCTCATCGCCTTCGCGCCGGTGATGAGACGGACACCCTCTTGTGTAAGAATATCTGAAAGTCTGGCAGCCAGCTCCGCATCCTCCCGAATCAGAATGGCCGGCGCCATTTCAATCACGGTGACGGCGACACCCAGGCGATTCATGGCGGAGGCAAGTTCAATACCAATGGGACCGCCTCCCATGATTGTGATCGATTTGGGAAGCATCACGAGAGAAAATATATTTTCATTCGTATGATAAGGCACCGAAGCCAGACCGTCGATGGGCGGCACCAGAGGAGATGATCCGGTGGTGATGAGAAATTTCCGCGCGCGTATCTTTTTGCCGTTGACATCGACTGTATGGGGATCGACAAAATGGGCACTGGCGTTTTCCATCGCCGTAATGCCCAGCTTCTCAAACGTCTCCGGTTTTTCATCTTCGTAGATTTCGGCTACGGTCTGCCGGACGGAAGACATGACCAAATCGTTTGAAATGTTGATCGGGCCTGCCGCGGAAAGGCCGTACCGCTCAAGGTTTTGGGTGGTCGCTGCGATTTTCGCCGCATGGAGAAGCGACTTGCTGGGCACACACCCCGACCAGGTGCACTCGCCGCCAAAACGCTTCTTGTCGATTAAGGCCACTTTTTTCCCCAAACCATGCGCCAGCATGGCCGCGGTGATGCCGCCTCCGCCACCCCCCAGAATGATCAAATCAAATTCATAGTTCATGGATGATCCCCTTTGTTTCTAAAAAGTGCATGACGTGTGATGAAGCGGACTCGTTTCTATTTCTTTCATAAAACTGCTTCAGACCATCAAAATCGTCGATATCCGACCAGGGTTGAAGCTCTGCAGATACCAGCCCTGTTTCAGCAATGCGGCGGAGCGTTTCGGATAAGACCCGGGCAGTACTCCAGGGAATATCGGCAAAGATCGACCGGCGCAGACTGTCTTTTTTACAGCCCACCAGATAATAGCCGCCATCCGTGCCGGGTCCCAGCACAATATCGACTGACCGGAGTATTTCCAATGCATCATTGATCATGAAGGCGGGAAGATCGGGGATATCGCTTCCCACAAGTACGCAGCGCTCAAAGCCCTGTGCAAAAACATCAAGCAAGGCTTCATGCATACGCTCACCGATATCGTTTCCGCGCTGCCTGAGACATGGCACGCCTGGAAAGTCTGGAAACGATGCGTCAGCGGGTCCCGAATAGACGATAACCATTTGAGCATTCACCTGCCGCGTCATGGCTGAAATATCCGCGAGGAAGCATAAGTAAAGCTGGCATGCCCGATCATCTCCCAGCGTGGCGGCCAGGCGGGTTTTTATCGCGCCTGATTTCGGGTATTTCAGAAAGATGATCAAAGCGTTTTCTTTCAATTGGCGGAAACCTCGATATAATCCACATAACCCGTAGCCTTCTCCCCGGTGTTATCCGCGTCACCCATGACGGCGATACCGGCCTCAATGGGCGGCTCCGTTCCGAAAGCCATGCGGTAATCGGAAAGCGCGTTGACACGTTCTTCGATCCATTGCCCCGTGCGTTCGGGTCCCTTCTGCAAAAGAATCATCTGCGCTTTGGCCGTGTAAGTATTGGGCAGAATTTTTTCCGTATATTTTTTATTGGCCCAGATATAGTTAAGGCTGCTGTGCGGCGGATACTCGCCGTAAATTAGCTTTACGGCGCCATACTGGGCCTTCTCAAAAAC
>CAYGNV010000066.1:0-5765 GCA_964351355.1 uncultured Smithella sp. | reverse complement strand
GCGGATACTCGCCGTAAATTAGCTTTACGGCGCCATACTGGGCCTTCTCAAAAACGCCGGCTTTGTCGGGGTTATATTTAAACACCACATAGATGCGCAGCGGGTAATCGTCGCCGGATTTCTTTTTCTCATCGCCTGCCTGATAGATATTGGAAACTTTCCACCTCCATTTGAGAATCGGCGTTTTAAAAATATTGAAAGTCTTTGTGTAAATGATGCCCGAGGCGGACTGATCGGCCTGAGCCACCAAGATATTTTTCGAATCCTCCTTCTGGATACGATAGGTTGTATGGCGCGGAATCTTAGGAAAAGTCAGCGGCTTCCAGTCGGCAAGCGAATTGAATTCCTCGCGAAAACCCTGCTCCATCATCTGGGCATGAAGCGGAGGAACAACCAAAAACAGAGCTAAAATGATCAATATGAGTGTCGTCGTTCCCGTGTAAAAACTGTGTCGTAACGCTCTTTTTGTCATTGCGGGCTCCCGTTTTTGTCTCATTATTCCCATAATTATCCTTTATAATAGTATTTAACCAGCCTGTGGGCGGGCACACCGAAGAGATAGAGCGCCTGGATCATCCAGTTACGAATAATGGTATAGGCCACACCATCTTTTTCCCACTTGCGCGAGGATGTGGCGACGGCTTCGCGCAAAATGGTGATGCACCCACCCTGCCTCTTGACGCGTTTCATCAGTTCCACATCTTCCATGAGCGGAATCTCCGGGTAGCCGCCGATAGTTTCAAAATAGTCCCGGCGCATAAAGATCGCCTGATCGCCGTAAGGCACCCGCGTCAAGCGATGTTTCAGCGACGCGCATTTACCAGTGAGCCAAAATATCCACCGGCGGTTTTGAATACCCAGATCAAATGCACCGCCGACAAAACGGCTGTCAGAAATCGCCTCCACGATTTTGGGTAGAGCATTTGGCGGCAGGAGCGTGTCCGCATGCAAAAAAAGAAGAATCTCGCCGCAGGCCCTTGCAGCGCCCGCGTTCATTTGCATTGCTCTTCCTCGGGGTGTAATCATGGTGATCACCTCATCATCGACAATCCATGCAATTGTGCCACCCGCCGCATCCCCGTCCACGACAATCGCTTCATAGTGAACATCGGCCACGGCGTTTTTCAATGAGTCCAGTACTTCGTTGATGCGCTCAGCTTCATGAAGAACCGGGATGATGATCGACACTTTCACTGAGTTACACTCCCGTGGTCGCGCCCTGGCAGGAGGATCCGGAGCCGGCGACGCATCCGTAGCAATGATTGTTGATGACGATTTCGCGATGCTTCAACCGGTCCATATCAAAAGCCATTATATTGTCCGGCGCGCCGTGATTGACGGGAAGACCGAGCATCTGGTTGAAGTCGCAGTCATAGAGCGATCCATCCCATCCCACGGAAAGCATGGTCAGGCACATGACATGGTCGACCGCCGCCGGATTGAACGAGTGCCACAAGGTAAACAGATAATCCTCAAAATTCCCGGATTCAATAAGATAGTCGAGATAACGGCCGACCGGAAGATTCGTCAGACAGAAAAGCTCATTAAAACGGACGCCCTGTTCAGCAAGAAGCCGCTCGCGGTACTCATGTTCGAGCGCTGCCTGCGAGCCCGGAAGATAGGCTCCTACGGGATTGTGGACGATGTCGATCGTGAGGCCGCTATCCGGTGTGCCGTAGCCCCTGAGATTGAGTTCGCGCAGGGCCGCAATGATTCTGCCAAATACACCTGCACCGCGCTGGCGGTCGGATTTGGCCGCTATAGCATCCGGCAGCGACGTCACAATCTCAATTTTGTTTTGCACAAAAACATCGATGAAATGACGGTAAGGCTCTTCGGTAAGCAGCGTCAGATTGGAACGGACAATGAAGCGCCGATGAAGCCGGGACGCTTCGCCGATGAACCATTCCAGATGGGGATTCATCTCCGGTGCGCCACCAGTAATGTCGATGGTCGAAATTGGAAAAACATCAAGTATATCAAGGCACTTCGCCAAAACCGATCGGGACATACTCTCCGTTCTATGTGGCCCCGCGTTGACATGGCAATGCCGGCAGGCCAGATTGCAGACGCGCCCGACATTGATCTGTAAAGTATCAATTCCTTTGGCCGTGAGCGGGAATTTGTCCATTTCACGAAATTTGGCAGGAAGAGACGGGATATCGCCGATCCTGCTCAGAATTCGGAGCTGCTCTGAGGCGTCCATTACATTTCCTTCTTCTTGATGATTTTCCGCATCTGCGTGGTATGGGCCAGCGTCACGCCCGCCATCATGGCGGCGCCCACATGCGCGGCTTCCATCATCTCTTCGCTCCCGATGCCCAGAGAAAGACACTTGGTGGTATAGGCGTCGATGCAATATGGACAGTTTTGCGTCATGGCAACCGTTAGGGCGATAAGAGATTTTTCCCGCTCGGTCAGCTTGCCCGCCCCGGTGGCCGCACCGTAATATTCAAAGAATTTATTCCCCTGCTCCCCGGCCCATTCGGCAATGTTGGGAAAATCGGCCAGATCCTTTGGATCATAGTAATTCATCGGTTATTCCCCCTCCAAATCAAAAATATGAACATATTCGCATTGCTGTCTCTGCTTCATGTTTATTAAACAATATAGACATGATCAACATGACTGTCAAAAGAAAGATTGATGGAAATAATTTATTCCGGATCATGAACTCTGCAATCCGGATATGGCATTGGAAAATGAGTCCTCTTGCGATCCTACCATAAGGATCGTGCAAGCTTTGAATATTACGTTATGTTATAATACCACGGGATTTATAATTTTAAGGAATTATATCTCCTTGACTTGGTTTTTCATCTTCTGTAGAATACTGAGCAGGCAAAGGATGGATCTCTTAAAAACGGAGGAATGCATGGACAAGGACACCTTGAAAAAGCTCCTCGCAGGTCTTTGCATAACAACGCTCATATCAGGCGCTACCTTAATGAGTGGTTGTGCAAAGAAAGAAACAAGCAGTTGATCAGGCAAACCAGCGGGTGCAGGTAGCACCCAAGAATCCCAAAAAACTCAACCGGCTAGTAGCTGAGGTGGAAAGAAATAGTGCAGGTTGCACTATTAGCGAAGTCACGGCGCGTAACCGGCAAAACTGCAAAATCATGGATGCAGATTGGAAATCCCGGTCTTACGCGGAAGCGTCAACATCAAAGCAACAAATAAATAAAACCGGATTCATCCTTTGCCTTTTAAGAATAATTCTATGGATCAGATCATGATCGATCTTGAAAACAGCTTTGCCGGCTGCCGGTCACTGATCGATCCCACCGCGTGGCGCGGGATTTCGTCCGGCTGCCATCACTTTGAAACCCTTCCGGCATTCTTGGACAGCGTTCAGAATTACATTCAGAGCACTCAGACCCCCTTATTTCTGGCAGAGCTTGCCCGCCTGGAATGGCATATCTGGAAAGCAAAAAACCAAGACATCGAGATGCCGGCCTCTGCCCTGCAGATTGCGTTAAACCCCTCGCTTGTCTTACTGGATCTGTCTTGGGTGGATCTGACCGACTATTTAAGTTCTGCAGGGTCGAGCTTGCCGCATCCCGGCCAGGAGCTCGTTCTGCTCTGGAAACATCCCAAAACAGGCGATGTAAAATCGGAAACGGCCTCATCAGAGTCCCTGCTGGTTCTCAAAATGGTGCTTGAAAATATTGACGCCAGAGATGTAGCCCAAACGGGTGCAATCCCGCTTGTCGCCGTCCGGGCGGCGGTTGATCGGACCGCTGAAAAAGGCATCATCTTTCTTCCATCGTCCCGCATCCGCCGAAATCGGGAGGTTGAAGAGGCATCACCCTATACGGATGAGCAGTTTCAGGTTTCATCGTCGTTTACCTTGCAGCTGCACATCACGCAGGCCTGCGATCTTCATTGCCGGCATTGCTATGACCGCAGCGATCGCTCGGCGCTGACGCTTCCGGAGGCCCTGAGAATTCTGGATGAGATGGACCATTTCTGCCGGGAACGCAACGTCAGCGGGCAGGTTTCCTTCACCGGAGGCAATCCTCTTTTGCACCCTGATTTTCCGGCCATGTATCAGGCCGCCGCCGATTACGGTTTTACGCTGAACGTGTTGGGGAACCCCTGCGATGAAAAGCAAATTGAACGATTGCAGGCCATTCAGCCACTTAATTTTTTCCAGGTCAGCCTCGAAGGATTGCCGGAGCATAATGACTACATCCGCGGAAAGGGACATTTCGAAAGGACGATGCGTTTCCTCGCACTGCTTGGCCAAATGAATGTGTATTCGATGGTGATGCTGACCCTGACCAAAGATAACATGGATCAGGTTATCGCACTGGGGGAATTCCTGCAGGGCAAAACCAACGCTTTTTTCTTCAATCGCCTGACGCCGGTGGGAGAGGGAGCCGCGCTTGCGCTTCCCTCCAGAGCGTCGTACATTTCATTTCTGGATCAATACCTGGAAGCAGCCAAACGCCTGCCGGTTTTAGGTTATAAAGACAACCTTTTGAATATCGCGATGCAGCAGCAGGGGATGGCGCCATTCGGCGGCTGCACCGGTTTCGGATGCGGCGCCGCGTTTAATTTTCTGTCTGTGCTGCCTGACGGCGAAGTCCATGCCTGCCGGAAATTCCCTTCGCTGATTGGAAACCTGAAGACTCAGACCCTAGCGGAAGTTTGCGATTCGGAGGCCGCCGAACGCTACCGCAACGGTAGTGAAGAGTGCCGTTCCTGCACAATGAATCTGGTCTGCGGCGGCTGTCTGGCCAGCACTTACAGCCACGGGTTGAACATCTTTAAGTACAAAGATCCCTTCTGCTTTTGCAGACCTTAAATCAGCGCAAACTCAGCTAATTCATATAAAGACTATTATTGAAGGAACCGGTTTTAAACGGTCCCTCTTTGTTTTTATCAAACACGATCAGTCAAAAAAAATTTTCCCCTGATCAACCCTTATTATCACGTCATGTCGGGTCCATATTTGTAAGTTGCATAATTTACGTCTTTTGGGTATAAACGCACCGTCTGCTTCATGCCAGACAGATCAAAAATATTGGAAAACGTTAAGGTAAATCATGGCGGATAGAATCGAAGTTGGATTTAAAGAAGGCATTCGCGACGCGTTGGGCGAAAAGACCCAAAAGCGCATTATCGATAATCTGGCGTTGGCCGTGGCAAAAGTTACCACCATTGAAGTCTATACCATCGCCGGCGAGCTTAGCGCCGCCGAATTGCAGGAAGCAGCCGTTGGGCCTCTCTCCGACCCGGTCATTCAGGAATTTTCCATCAATCGACCGCTGGCGAAAAATTTTGATTGGCTCATCGAAGTCGGCTTTCGTCCGGGCGTGACCGACAACGTCGGCAAAACGGCCCGCGAAGCGATCGCTCTTTTACTTGGCGAGAATATCGGCAAGCGGAAAATCGCCGTTTATACCTCCCGCCAATACCTGATCAGCGGCAAAATATCTCAAACCGACGCGGGAAAAATCGCCGCCGGCCTTCTGGCAAACGACTTGATCGAACGCCATCAAGTCATCGCGGCGGGTGATTTTGATTTTAACCGTGGCCTGCCCGTTTTTGTGCCGCAGGTAATGGGCAAAGATGAACTGCAGGTTGATCTGATCAATCTGGCGGCATTCAATCCCAACGAGCTCATAAAAATCAGCCAGGAAAAACTCCTGGCTCTGAATCTGAAAGAGATGCAAGCCATTCAGGCTTATTATCAAAATCCCGTCGTCATCAAAGCCCGCAAAAAAGTCGGGTTGAATGAAACCACAACCGATGTGGAA